>CAMYMY010000001.1 GCA_947259625.1 uncultured Kiloniellales bacterium
CGGCGCGCACCGCCTGCTCGGGCGTCTCGAAGGTCGGGATCCGGTGCCGGACGAAAATCTGGCGCGCCTCCTGCACCGCGGCGTCGCCCAGCCAGGCGGTGAAGACGGGGCGGCGGGCCGTGCCGCTACGCTTTTCCAGCACCTCGACCACGGCGCGGGCGGCGTCACTCGAGGAAGTGATGGCGGTCGGGCAGTTCATGACCAGGACGGCATCGCTTTCCGGGTCGGCGAGCAGCGCCTCGAGCGCCGCCGTATAGCGTTCGCCGGGCGCATCGCCGATGATGTCGACCGGATTGCCGTGGCTCCAGTTGGCCGGCAACACCTGATCGAGCGCCTCCAGGGTCTCTGGCGCCAGCTGCGCCAGCCGGCCGCCCTCGTCGATCAGCGCGTCGGTCGCCAGTACGCCTAGCCCACCGCCGTTGGTCAGGATCGCGAGGCGGTGCTCGCGGTCGGGCCGCGTGGCGATGCGGGTCCCCGTGGCCAGAGTCTCGGCGGCGTCGAACAGCTCCTCGAGACTGTAGACTCGAAGCATGCCGGCGCGCGCGAAGGCCGCGTCGTAGACCGCGTCGGAGCCGGCCAGCGCGCCGGTATGCGAGGCCGCGGCCCGGGCGCTCTCGCCGTGACGGCCGCCCTTGATCACGATGACCGGCTTGGCGCGCGCGGCGGCCCTGGCTGCGGACATGAAGTGGCGGGCCGCGGTGATCGCCTCGACGTAGAGCAACACCGCGCGGGTTCCCGGATCGACCGCCAGGTAATCGAGCATGTCGCCGAAATCGACATCGGACATGTCGCCGAGCGAGACCACGTGGGAAAAGCCGATACCTCGCGGCGTCGCCCAATCGAGCATGGCCGTCACGATGGCGCCCGACTGGGTCACGAAGGCGAGGTCGCCCTCGAGCGGCGCGATATGGCTGAAGCCGGCGTTGAGGCCGACGCCGGGAACCATGATGCCCAGGCAGTTCGGTCCCACGATCCTGAGACTGTGGCGCCGGGCCTCGTCGCGCATGGCGGCCAGGCGGTGCGCCCCATCCTCGCCGCCGCCTTCGCCGAAGCCGGCGCTGATCACCCGCCGTGCAGCAGGTTGCGCGCGACCAGCGCGCCGACCGACCCGGCGCGCTTGCTGGCGCCGATCAGGACCGCTGATTCCGGCTTGAACAGCCGGTTGAGGTTACGGACCGTCACGCCGCCTCGCCTCTAACGACCGAGCGCAGCACAATAGGCCTGCTCCGCCGCCTCGCCGAAGACCGCGAAGGCTACCCGCTCGAAGTCCTCGTTCTGGGCCAGCCAGCTGCTCACCGCCTCGACCGCAATCCCCGTCGCCCGCTCCAGTGGATAGCCAAAGACCCCGGTCGAGATCGCCGGGAAGGCGATGGAGTCGAGGCGGTGGTCCCGCGCCAGATCGAGGCTGTTGCGGTAGCAGGCCGCGAGCAGCGCGTCCTCGCCCTGCCCGCCGCCGTGCCAGACCGGTCCGACGGTGTGGATCACGTGCTTCGCCAGCAGGCGGTAGCCGCCGGTGATCCGCGCCTCGCCCGTGGGACAGCCGCCGACCTTCGCGCACTCCTCGGCCAGCTCCGGCCCGGCGGCCCGGTGGATCGCACCGCATACGCCGCCGCCCGGCGCCAGCTCTGCGTTGGCGGCATTGACGATGGCGTCGACCTCGAGACCGGTGATATCGCCCGCGAAGACCTCGATGCGCGCGTCGCTCATGGTGTCCCTTTCTATTCCCGACTCGGAAGCTAGCGCTCCGCAGTCGCCTCGCCAAGCCGCGGCTTGGGTTCGCGCATCATGACGTACATCACGAGAAGAATGGCCGGAATGCCTAGCACAGAAGCGTAGACGAAGAAGTGAACGTAACTGCTGGCATCGACGATGACACCCGAGAATCCACCCAAGAATTTGCCGGGCAGTGTGAACAGCGAGCTGAACAGGGCGTACTGTGTGGCCGTATAGGCGCGGTTGGTCAGGCTCGATAGATAGGCGATAAATACCGATCCCGCGAGCCCCCCGGCCAGACTGTCGGCGCCGATCGTGAGCGTGAGCACATAGACATCGCGTCCGGCCACGGCGAGATAAGCGAAAACCAGGTTGGTGAGCGCGACCAGTACGGCGCCGACGAGAAGCGGCCTAAAGATACCATAACGCGCTACGAACAAGCCGCCGGCGAATGCACCGGCCATCGACATGATCACACCGTAGACCTTGCTGACCGTGGCGATCTCGTTCTTTGTGAACCCCAGGTCGATGTAGAGCGGGCCGGCCATGATGCCCATTGTGATGTCGCTGATCCGGTACAGGCCGACCAGCGCCAGAATCACCAAGCCGAGCTGGCCGTTGCGCGCGAAGAAATCGACGAAGGGGCTGACCACCGCGCCGGAGAACCAAGCGACGAAAATTCGCAGCCCGTTCGACGGCGGACCCGCGCCCGCGAGACGGTCTACAAGGCGCCGTTCCCGCTCGCGGGTTGCCGCGTCGATCTCGACCACCGGCTCGCGGATCAGCAGCACGGTGACCATGCCGACCAGCGTGCAGCCCGCCATCGCCGCATAGGCGATGGGCCAGGAGGTCCAGTCTGCGATATAGAGGGCGCCTGCGCTCGCCATGATCAGGGCGACGCGATAGCCCGCCTGGTAGGTCGCTGCCATGGCACCCTGCAGATCTTTCTCGACCGCCTCGATCCGGTAGGCGTCGATCACGATGTCCTGGGTCGCCGCGGCGAAAGCCACCAGCAAGGCGAAGCCGACGACATGAGAAAGATGAGCCGCCGGGTCGGTCGAGGCGATCCCCAGCAGTCCTACGGCCAGCACGATCTGCGCGAGAATCATCCAGCCGCGCCGGCTGCCGAGTAGGCGGTTCAGGATCGGCAGCTTCATACGGTCGACCACCGGCGCCCAGAACACCTTGATGGAGAAGGTGATGCCGACCCAGCTGAAGAAACCGATCTCGGTGCGGCTGATGCCGGCCTCGCGCAGCCATAGGGAGAGGGTCGAGAAAATCAGCAAGAACGGCAGCCCGGCGGAGAAGCCGAGGAACAACATGACCAGCACGCGCGGGTGCAGATAGACCAGGAAGGCCTCGCGCCAGCTCCGGATCGGGCCGTTGGTCGGCATGCCCTCAGCCGGCATCCTTGAGCCGGCTCTGCCGCTTGCGTTCGTGGGGATCGAGCAGGCGCTTTCTCAGGCGCACCGCGTTCGGCGTCACCTCGACCAGCTCGTCGTCCTGGATGTAGGCGACGGCCTGCTCCAGGGTCATGACCCGCGGCGCGGTCAGCCGCACCGCCTCGTCCCGGCCGGCGGCGCGGATGTTGGTCAGCTGCTTGGCTTTCAGCGGGTTGACCTCCAGGTCCGTGCCGCGGCTGTGCTCGCCGATGATCATGCCCGGGTAGACCGCCGTGCCGGGCGCGATGAAGAGCGGCCCGCGATCCTCCAGATTCCACAACGCGTAGGCCACCGCCGCGCCGCCGGCGTTGGAGATCAGGACGCCGTTGCGCCGGCCCTGGATCGGGCCCTTGTGCGGCGCGTAGCCGTGAAACAGGCGACTCATCACGCCGGTGCCCCGGGTATCGGTCAGGAACTCGCCGTGGTAGCCGATCAGACCGCGCGACGGTGCCAGGAAAGTGACGCGCACCTTGCCGCCGCCCGAGGGCCGGAGGTCGGTCATCTCGGCGCGCCGGGCGCTCAGCTTCTCGACCACGACGCCGGAATAGGCCTCGTCCACGTCGACCAGCAGCTCCTCGATCGGTTCGAGCCGTTGGCCGTTCTTGGGATCGGTCCGAAATATCACGCGCGGCCGGCTGATCGACAGCTCGTAGCCCTCGCGGCGCATGGTCTCGATCAGGACCCCGAGCTGCAGCTCGCCGCGCCCGGCGACCTCGAAGGCGTCCTTCTGGGCGCTTTCTGTCACCCGGATCGCCACGTTGCCCTCGGCCTCGCGCAACAGCCGGTCGCGGATCACGCGGCTGGTGACCTTGCCGCCGTCGCGCCCGGCCAGCGGCGAGTCGTTGACTGAGAAGGTCATGGCCAGGGTGGGCGGGTCGATCGGCTGGGCGACGATCGGCGTAGTCACCTCCGGCGCGCAGAGCGTGTCGGCCACTGTCGTGTTGGCGAGGCCGGCCACGGCCACGATGTCGCCGGCACGGGCCTCCTCGACCGGCACGCGGACCAGCCCGCGGTAGGCCAACAGCTTGGTCAGCCGGCCCTGCTCGACCAGGCGGCCCTCGCGGCCCAGCGCCTTGACCGGCATGTTGACCCGGGCCACGCCGGAATGGATCCGCCCCGTGAGGACCCGCCCCAGGTAGGGATCGGCCTCCAGCGTCGTGGCCAGCATGGCGAAGGGCGCCTCCGGATCGCCCTCCGGCGGCGGCACGTGCTCGACGATCAGGTCGAACAGCGGCGCCAGGGTGTCTCCGGGGGCGCTCTCCGGGGCCGCCGCCCAGCCTTGCTTGGCAGAAGCGAAAAGACAGGGAAAGTCGAGCTGCTCGTCGTTCGCGTCCAGCGCGGCGAAGAGGTCGAAGACCTCGTTCTGCACTTCGTGGGCCCGGGCATCCGAACGGTCGGCCTTGTTGACGACGACAATGGGCTTGAGGCCCCGGGCCAGCGCCTTCATGGTGACGAACTTGGTCTGCGGCATGGGGCCCTCGGCCGCGTCGACCAGGAGCAGCACGCCGTCGACCATGGAGAGAATGCGCTCCACCTCGCCGCCGAAATCCGCGTGGCCGGGCGTGTCGACGATATTGATGCGCTGGCCCCGCCAGTCGACCGAGGTGCACTTGGCCAGTATCGTGATGCCGCGCTCGCGTTCCAGCTCGTTGGAATCGAGCGCCCGCTCGGCGACCTGCTGATTCTCGCGGAAGGCGCCCGACTGGCGCAGTAGCTGGTCGACCAGGGTGGTCTTGCCGTGGTCGACATGGGCGATAATCGCCAGGTTGCGCAGGCGCTCCCGGTCGGTCATCCGCGCGCTCACGCCGACTGTCCGGCGACCAAGTCGGCCAGCGAGGCCTCGGGTCGGGCGCCGAAGTGGGAAATGACCTCGGCCGCCGCGATCGCGCCGATGCGTGCGCAGTCGTAAAGGCCCATACCCCGGGTGTAACCGTAGAGAAAGCCCCCGGCGAAGAGGTCGCCCGCGCCGGTCGTATCGATAACCTTGTCTGCCGGTTCGGCGTCGACCACGTGCACCTCTCCGTCGCGCAACACGACGGCGCCCTTCTCGCTCCGGGTCAGCGCAGCCACCTCGCAGCTCCCGCGGACGGCCTGCAGCGCATCGTCGAAGGCGGTCACCTCGTAGAGCGAGCAGACCTCGTGCTCGTTGGCGAACACGAGGTCGACATGGCCGTCGACGAGATCGCGGAACTCGGCCCGATGGCGCTCGACGCAGAAGGGGTCCGACAGGCTGAGCGCCACCTTGCGGCCGGCGCGGTGGGCAACCTCCGCTGCCTTGACGAAGGCTTCCTTGGCGCGCGGCTTGTCCCAGAGATAGCCCTCCAGATAGGTCACCTTGGCGCCGGCGATCAGGTCCTCGTCGACATCCTCCGGCCCGAGGTCGACCGACGCGCCGAGGAAGGTGCCCATGGTGCGCTGAGCATCGGAAGTGACGAAGATGAAGCAGCACGCCGTGGGGGCGCCCTCGGTCGCCGCTGGGGTGTCGAAGGTCACGCCCGCGGCGCGTATGTCGTGGCGAAAGATGCCGCCCAGCTGGTCGTTGCGCACCTTGCCGATGAAGGCTGCCCGGCCGCCCAGCGCGGCGAGGCCGGTCATCGAGTTGGCGGCCGATCCGCCGGAGACCTCGACCCCCGGCCCCATATCCGCGTAGAGCGCTTCGGCCCGGGCCTCGTCGATCAGGGTCATGGTGCCCTTGGGCAGGCCCTCGCGTTCGAGGAGGAACGTCTCGGCGTGGCTCAGGACATCGACGATCGCGTTGCCGATGCCGACCGCGTCGACTGCTCGGTTGTTCATAAAGGCTTCCCGCCGAATTCGGTGCGATTTGGCGGCGCAGTATAGTCAGACGAGGCGCCGCCGCAAGCGCTCCCGCGGGGGCTCTCCCGGCTTGTCCGCCGGGCCCTCAACGGCTACATGTTGCGGGTTATGTTCGCCGCCCTCAGCAAGACTATCGCGCAGTTTTCCGATCCCGCCTTCCGCGGCGTGCTGCTGCGCGCGCTGGCCGCCTCGACCGCGCTGTTCGTCGTGGTCTGGATCGGCGCCTGGCTCGCGCTGTCGTGGGCCGGTGCCGCGTTGTCCGACTGGATCGCCGCCCAGGATGTGGACGGGTATATGGTGACCGTGCTGCAATGGCTGTTCGGCGCCCTGTCGGTGGCCGGGGTCTTGGTCGCGAGCTTCCTGTTGTTTCCGGCGGCGACCGTGTTGATCCTGAGCTTCCTGCTCGAGGACATCGCGGCCGCGGTCGAGCGGCGGCACTACCCGGGGCTGCCGGCGGCCCGCGACCAGCCGGTGCTGGAGGCGATACGGGCGGCGCTCGCCTTTGCCGGAGTCACGATACTGTTGAACCTGCTGGCATTGCCACTCTACCTGCTGCTCCTCTTCGTGCCGCCGCTCAATCTCTTTGTGTTCTATGGACTCAACGGCTATCTTCTCGGTCGAGAGTATTTCGAGCTGGTTGCTCTGCGGCGCCTCGAGGAAACGGTGGCGCGGCGGCTACGAAGGCGCTAGCGGGGCCGGGTGTTCATGGCCGGGGTCGTCGCGGCGTTTCTCCTGACCCTGCCGCTGATCAATCTGGTGGCGCCGATCGTGGCAACAGGTCTGATGGTGCATGTTTTCGAGCAGGTGCGCCGGCACGGCGGCGTTCCGGAGGCGGCGGGCACATGAAGGGGAAACCGCCCCGTGCGGTGGCGAGCGGTTTGCAGGAAGGGATGGCTAGGATCATGTTTGGCAAACGCAAATCCGACGAGTCCGGCGGCACGCCGACGGCGCCCGAGGCCGGACGGCCCGGCAACGCGGAGCCCGTTACGCCGGCCAGAACGCCGCAACGGTCCGTATCACCCTCCAATAAGGACCGCCAGGGCGCGCCCGGCCTTTATGACCTGCAGCGGCGGGTCACCGGGTATCTGGGCCCGGCACAGCGCCGAATCGATTCGCGAAATCGGGACGTGGACGCCGAGGCCACGGGACGAAAGCTTGTGGTCGGCCGCGAGATTTCCCTCTCGGGGGAAATCAAGGCCTGCGAGACACTGATCGTCGAGGGGCAGGTCGAGGCCGACCTGCAGGACTGCAAGACTCTCAAGATCAGCGAATCCGGCCTCTACAAGGGCACCGCGCTGGTCGACACGGCCGACATCCGCGGGCGCTTCGAGGGAGACCTGACCGTCAAGGCGCAGCTCCACCTGCGCGCAGGCGGGCGGATCGCCGGCACGCTGCGCTATGCCGAGCTGCAGGTCGAGCGCGGCGGCAAGATCGTCGGCACCATGGAGGAAATCGCCGCCGCGGCGGAAACGAAACCGGCGGAAACCGCGAGCGAGACCCTCGAGGCGTCCGCACCCGCGCCAGGCCGGGCAAGTCGGGCCAAGGCGTCGGAGCCGACCTCGGCCTGAGGTTTCCATAGCTTGAAAACTCGGACAGTCATGAGCCACAGCCGGCGGCACGCCGGGGCGCGGGCCGCCGCCATCCTGATGGTGGTCCTGATGGCCGCCTGCGAAACCGCGGGCGGCGATCCGGCTGCAGGGGATGCCGAGGGCACGGTCCAGCCGGACCCTGCGGCAACCGCGACGGAACAGGCCGCATTGCCGTCCGAGCCGGAGATCGACGACGATCCCGACCGTTTGATCGGGCTCGAGCCCGGCGCCGTGTTCGCGTTGCTCGGACAGCCCGAGCTGATCCGCCACGAGAGCCCGGCGCAGGTCTGGCAATACCGTGGCAGCGACTGCGTGTTCGACATCATCCTGTACCAGGAGGCCGAGCGCACACGGGTCACCTATGTCGAGGCCCGCGACGGCAATGGCGGCCGATCGGAACCGAGGCTCTGCTTGAACCAACTTTTGCGCGCCCGGCTGACCGATACTTCAAGCTAAGCGGCCGGCAACGGCAGGTCGTCATTTCGTACCTTTTGGCGGCTCCAGCGTGGTCTTGGCCTTGTAGGCGCAGAGGTCGCGCACCACGCAGGCGGGGCAGTCCGGCTTACGCGCCTTGCACACGTAGCGGCCCTGCAGGATGAGCCAGTGGTGCGCGTGGAGCTTGCGCTCTGCCGGCACCATCTTTTGCAGCTTCTGTTCGACGGCCAGCGGAGTCTTGCCCGGAGCCAA
Source organism: uncultured Kiloniellales bacterium (assembly GCA_947259625.1). Classification (GTDB taxonomy): domain Bacteria; phylum Pseudomonadota; class Alphaproteobacteria; order Kiloniellales; family JAKSDN01; genus CAMYKD01. Next base: position 8,246 of record CAMYMY010000001.1, read on the forward strand.
TCCTGTGCGGTTGCTGACCCGGAAGATGTGGGTGTCGACCGCGATGGTCGGTTCGCCGAAGGCGACATTCAACACTACATTGGCGGTCTTGCGGCCGACCCCAGGCAACTTTTCCAGTGCCTCGCGGTCCGGCGGCACCTTGCCGCCGTGACGGTCGATCAGCTGGCGCGACAGGGCGATGACGTTCTTGGCCTTCGAATTGTAAAGGCCGATCGACTTGATGTGATCCTTGAGGCGCGCCTCGCCGAGCTTCAGCATCGCCTCGGGCGTCTCGGCCACCTTGAAAAGCGGTCCCGTGGCCTTGTTGACGCCGACGTCGGTCGCCTGCGCCGATAACACCACAGCCACCAGGAGGGTATAGGGATTGATGTATTCCAGCTCGCCCTTGGGGATCGGGATTTCAGCGGCCAGACGGTCGAAAAACAGCGCGGCATCGGTCTTCTTCATGGGCAACACTCTAGCCGCGGGCCACCGCCGGGCCAACCGGCCTAAGCGGCTTTACGGCTCCAGCTGAGAACGCTTATCATCCTCAGTGCCATGGTCGAGCCCTACGAACGCCGCGAAGCCCGGGAAACGCTCGTACTCGACGCGCTTTTGACGCCGCACCGCAGCCTCTCGCCGCGCGGTTTCCTGATCGTCATGGCAGCGGTCTGCGCCGCGTGCCTTGCCGCCGGGCTGCTGTTCGTCCTGGTGGGCGCCTGGCCGGTCGTGGCCTTCCTTGGCCTGGTCGTAGTCCTGATCTACATCTCCTTCCGGATCAACTACCGGCATGGCCGAATTTACGAGACTTTGGAGCTGACGCCCGGGAGCCTGACCGTGCGGCGGGTCGACCACCGCGGCAAAGCCTCGAGCTGGCGCTTCCAATCGACTTGGCTGCAGGTTCTGCTCGAAGACCCCAGGGCGCACCACAGTCGGCTTACCCTGCGCTCGCACGGCCGCAAGCTCGTGATCGGCGCCTTCCTGAGCCCGGCCGAGCGGCTCGATCTAGCGACGGCGCTGCGTTGTGCCCTGGCTCGAGCCAAGTGCGCGCCGCAGCTGCTCAGGTGAGGCCCAGCACGTTCTTCATGGAGTAGAGCCCAGGCGGCTTGCCGCGCGCCCAGAGCGCCGCCTTCACTGCGCAGCGGTCGAAGACTTCGCGGGTCGAGGCCTTGTGTGTCAACTCGAGACGCTCGCCCTCGGCGGCGAAGACCACGGTGTGGTCGCCAACCACGTCGCCGCCGCGCAGCGTCGCGAATCCGATCTCGCCGCGCGGCCGTGCGCCCGTGTGGCCGTCCCGCACCCGTCGCGCCACGTCGTCGAGGTCCACCGCACGGCCCGCCGCGGCGGCCAGGCCAAGCGCGAGCGCCGTGCCCGAAGGGGCGTCCACCTTGCGACGGTGGTGCATCTCGACTACCTCGATGTCGTAGTCGGCGTCGAGCGTCCGCGCGACCTGCTCGACCAGCGCCGTCAGCAGGGTCACGCCGAGGCTCATGTTCGGCGCCAGGACCACGGCCGTGTGCCGGGCGGCGCGGCTGATCGCCTCTTGCTGCTCAGGGTCCAGACCGGTCGTGCCGATCACATGGACCGACTGGGCTTGTGCCGCCAGCTCGGCATGGGCCACAGAGACGGCGGGCGCGGTGAAGTCGATCACCGCTGCCGAATGGGCGAACAGCATGACCGGGTCGTCACCAACGGCGAGATCGAGCGCGCCCAGACCGGCCAGCTCGCCCAGGTCGCGGCCGAGCATGGGCGAGCTCGGCGCCTCGGTGCCGCCGGCCAGTTCGGCACCCTCGGTCTCCTGGACGCAGCGCGCGATCATCCGGCCCATGCGGCCGGCGCAGCCGACCACACCGATCTTCATGGCGTCCATGGCTCTCCTCCCCCGGATTTGCTGCCGCCGGTGTAGCACGGCTTGCCAAGCCGGCAAAGCGGGCGCTAACTCTGGGGTTATGACCGGAAAAAAGGAACCTCCGGCGGCCGACGGCTTCAAGACCCTGTGGCCGACGATCTTCCTCCAACGCAGCCTGCCCGACCACGAGGCGGCCAACCGCGTGCTGCTGCAGACGGTCATGGCGCAGGACGCTGCGCAGGCGGACATGACCACCGACTATCTCTCCGGAAACCTCTTCACCCTGGAGGACCCGGCTCTCCAGTGGCTCAAAGGCTGCGTCAACAAGACGGTGATCGACTACTTCCGGCACCTGGGCATGGATTACCCGATCAACTGGAGCCTTCAGGCCTGGGCCAATATCAACCGCCTGGGCGACTATCACGACGCCCACAACCACCCGCGCGCCTATTTGAGCGGCACCTACTACGTCCGCGTGCCCAAACCCGGCAGCGAGATCGGCACGCGCAAGGACCTCAGATCCGGCTGCATCACCTTCTACGACCCGCGCGGCGCGGTGAACATGTCCGCGATCAAGCGCGACCCCTACATCGAAGCGGAGTACACCCTGCGGCCGGCCGCCGGCACGATTCTCCTGTGGCCGGGCTTCCTCAACCACTTCGTCCACCCGAACCTATCGGACGAACCCAGGGTCAGCATTTCCTTCAACGTGGTGCTTAAGTGGTCGGACGACTACCTTCCGGCGCAGGAATGACCGGTATCATGTTCGGGCCGCAGCGCAGACCCTACGGAGCAACCTCATGACGAGCGGAGGGAGCCACGAGTACACCGAGCAATTCGTCGCCGGCCTCGAGTGGATCTGGGGCGAAGGCTTTCTCTCGCCGGGCGGGCCCGAAGAGGTGGCGGCCATTCTCGAGGGCCTCGACCTCGGCGGCGGCGAGGTGCTGGACATCGGCTGCGGCCTCGGCGGGGTCGATCTCCTGCTGGTGCGCGAGCACGGCGCGACCCGGGTCACCGGCATCGACGTCGAGCCGCCTCTGATCGACCGGGCAAGACGAACGGTCGCGGCGGCGGGCCTGACCGGGCGCATCGACCTCCGACTGGTCGAGCCGGGACCGTTTCCCTTCGCAGATGCCACTTTCGACTTCGTGTTCAGCAAGGACTCGATCATTCACATACCGGACAAGGCCGCACTCTATGGCGAAGTGCTGCGGGTCCTGCGGCCGGGCGGCGTCTTCGCCGCGAGCGACTGGCTGGCCGGCGGCGGCACGCCCTATTCCGCGCCCATGCGGGCCTGGCTCGACATCGTCGGCATCACCTTCGACATGGAGACGCCCGAGAACACCGCCGCTGCGCTCGAGGCCGCGGGCTTCGTCGAAGTCGAACTGCGAGACCGCAACGACTGGTACCGCCGGGCCGTGCGCGAAGAGCTGGCGCTGGTCTCGGGGGAAAGCCTGGATCGGCTCGCCAAGGTGGTGGGACGAGAGGCCGCAGTGCACCGCCTGGCCAGTTCCACGGCCAAGCTGGAGGTGGTCGATCGCGGCGAGCTGCGCCCCGTTCACATGCGCGGCCGCAAGCCTATTCGGTGAGGTCTTCCCAGAACTCCTTGACCCGGGTGAAGAAGCCTTCGGATTCGGGGCTGGTCTTCTTGCCCGTTCCGGCGCTCTCGAACTCGCGCAGCAGCTCCTGCTGGCGCTTGGTCAGGTTGACCGGGGTCTCGACGCCGACCTGAATGTACATGTCGCCGCGGGCGTGCGAGCGCAGCACGCTCATGCCCTTGCCCCTGAGCCGAAACTGCTGGCCCGTCTGAGCGCCGGCGGGAATGTTGACGCGGGCCCGGCCGCCGTCGATCGACGGCACCTCGATGCTACCGCCCAGCGCCGCCGTGGTCATCGGGATCGGCACCTGGCAATGAATGTTGGCGCCGTCGCGCTGGAACAGGCGGTGCGGCGTGATGGTAAGGAAAATATAGAGATCGCCCGGCGTCGCCCCGCGCAGTCCCGCCTCGCCCTCGCCGGCCAGGCGGATCCGCGTGCCGTCCTCGACGCCGGCGGGAATGTTCACCTGCAGGGTCTTTGTCTTCTGTACCCGGCCCGCACCGTGACAGGACCGGCACGGCTTCTCGATCACGCGCCCCGTACCCTGGCAGCTGGGACAAGTGCGTTCGACCGTGAAGAAGCCTTGCTGGGCGCGGACCCGTCCGCGTCCCTGGCAGCTCGAGCAGGTCACCGGCGAGGAGCCATGCTCGGCACCGCTGCCCTCGCAGTCCTCGCAGTGAACGCTGGTCGGCACGCGGATCTCCGCCGTCTTGCCGGCGAAAGCGTCCTCGAGCGAGACGTCCATGTCGTAGCGGAGATTGGAGCCGCGCGACGGCGCCCGGCCGCGCCGGCCGCCGCTGAACTCGCCGAACATCTCGTCGAAGATGTCGGCGAAGCCGCTGGCGAAATTGAAGTCGAAGCCGCCCGGTCCCCGGGCGCCCGGCCCGGCCTCGAAGGCCGCGTGCCCGAATCGGTCGTAGGCGGCGCGACGCTCGTCGTTCTTGAGGACTTCGTAAGCTTCGCTGATTTCCTTGAAGCGCTGCTCGGACGCGGCATCTCCCGGATTGCGGTCCGGATGGTATTGCTTGGCGAGCGTCCGGTAGGCTTTCTTCAGCTCGGCAGCGCTGGCGTTCCGTCCAACCCCGAGCGCTTCGTAGTAGTCCTGCTTGGCCATGCGCGCTCAGCCGTGCCTAGCTCGGGATTGCGAGGTTGCGGGAAGAGACAGACGGGCCGGACAGCTTGGTGAAACTCATCTGGCGCACCCCTGAGCCATCCGGTCCCGTCGTGGTCAATCGATCCGGTCAGGCGGTCTTGCCCTTCTGGTCGTCGTCGACCTCTTCGAAGTCGGCATCGACCACCCGCTCGTCGCCCTCTGCCGGCCCGGCCGAGTCGTCACCGGCATCCGCTCCGTCGCCGGCACCGGCCTGGGCGTCGTCACCGCTGGATTGGTACATGGCTTCGCCCAGCTTCATGGAGGCCTGGCCGAGGGTCTCGGTCTTGGCCTTGATATCGTCCAGGTCGTCCCCCTGGATCGCGGTCTTGAGGGCCTCGGCGGCATCCTCGACCGGCTTGCGGTCGGACTCGCTGAGCTTTTCGCCGCCTTCGCTGAGTGTCTTCTCCGAGGCATGGATCAGCGCCTCGGCCTGGTTCTTGGCCTCGACCAGCTCGCGGCGCTTCTTGTCCTCCTCGGCGTGCTCCTCGGCGTCCTTGACCATGCGCTCGATATCTTCGTCCTTCAGACCACCGGAGGCCTGAATGCGAATGGCCTGCTCCTTATTGGTCGCCTTGTCCTTGGCCGAGACGTTGACGATGCCGTTGGCGTCGATGTCGAAGGTGACCTCGATCTGCGGCACGCCGCGCGGCGCCGAAGGGATGCCGACCAGGTCGAACTGGCCGAGCAGCTTGTTGTCGGCGGCCATTTCGCGCTCGCCCTGGAACACCCGGATCGTGACCGCCTGCTGATTGTCCTCGGCGGTCGAGAAGGTCTGGCCCTTCTTGGTCGGGATCGTCGTGTTTCGGTCGATCAGCTTGGTGAACACGCCGCCCAGGGTCTCGATGCCGAGCGAAAGCGGCGTCACGTCGAGCAGAAGTACGTCCTTGACGTCGCCCTTCAGCACGCCGGCCTGGATCGCCGCGCCCATGGCGACGACCTCGTCGGGGTTGACGCCGCGGTGCGGCTCCCGACCGAAAAAGCTTTTAACCGTTTCGAAGATCTTGGGCATACGGGTCATGCCGCCGACCAGGATCACCTCGTCGATCTCCCCGGCCGAGAGGCCGGCATCCTTGATGGCCGACTTGACCGGACCCATGGTCCGATCCACCAGGCTATCGACCAGCGCCTCGAGCTTGGCCCGCGTCAGCTTCATGTTGAGGTGCTTCGGGCCGCTCTGGTCGGCCGTGATGAACGGCAGGTTGACCTCGGTCGCCTGGGCCGAGGACAGCTCGATCTTGGCCTTTTCCGCACCCTCCTTCAGGCGCTGCAAGGCCAAGCGATCGGTGCGCAGGTCTATGCCCTGCTCCTTTTTGAACTCTTCGGCCAGGTAGTCGATGATCCGTTTGTCGAAGTCCTCTCCGCCCAGGAAGGTGTCGCCGTTGGTCGACTTCACCTCGAACACGCCGTCGCCGATCTCGAGGACAGATATGTCGAAGGTGCCGCCGCCCAGGTCATAGACAGCGATCGTGCCGCTGCCCTTCCTCTCGAGCCCGTAGGCGAGCGCCGCGGCGGTCGGCTCGTTGATGATGCGCAGCACCTCGAGGCCGGCGATCTTGCCTGCGTCCTTGGTCGCCTGGCGCTGGGAGTCGTTGAAGTAGGCCGGCACGGTGATGACCGCCTGGTTGACTGTCTCGCCAAGGTAGGCTTCGGCATCCTCCTTCATCTTCTGCAGGATGAAGGCCGAGATCTGGCTGGGGCTGTATTTTTTGTCGTGGGCTTCGACCCAGGCATCGTTGTTGTCGGCCTTGATGATCTTGTAGGGGACCAGGTCGAGGTCCTTCTTGGTCATCGGGTCGTCGAAACTGCGGCCGATCAGCCGCTTGATCGCGAAGAGCGTGTTCTCCGGGTTGGTCACTGCCTGGCGCTTGGCCGGCTGGCCGACCAGCCGTTCGCCCGAATCGCTGAACGCCACCATGGAGGGCGTGGTGCGCATGCCCTCGGCATTCTCGATGACCTTGGCGTCCTTGCCGTCCATGACCGCGACACAGGAGTTGGTCGTGCCGAGGTCGATACCGATCACTTTGCTCATCTCTGTCCTCTTTTTCCAGCAGACCCAGGGCGGCCTTGGTTCAAAGCACCGCCTCCGGTCCCCAACCGATGAAGTTCAATAAACCGCGAGGCTCGCGGGGATATATAGGGAGTCCAGGCCGCCCTGCAAGGCGCTAAAGCGCGGCATTGCGGCCTTTCGGCTGGTTCCGGGCCCTGCCTGCAGCGGCTCGTCTTGCGCCGGGCACGGCTTGGCGGCAGAGTGCCTCTGCCGGCCTCCCGCCGGCCAAAGCCAGCTCTACGATCCGAAGGAGGCCACCCCTGCCCCAGGACGGCATCTATCGCGCGATCTTGACGGTCCTTGTGGTCACCGTGGTTGCCGGCGCGGCCGCAGTGCTGGCCGGCGAGTACGTTTTCCATTCCGGAGCGATGACCCGGACCGGGACCGGCGCCGTGCTGATCTGCGGCGCGCTGTATTTCTTCTTTCGCTGGCTCGGGCTGCGGGAAGCGGGGCGCCGCGACCGGGACCCGCCCAGCCCGGGACGTTCGGAGCGGCCGGACGACGAGCAGGGGGACCGGTCCGGGTGATCGTTTCGGCCAGCTACAGGACCGACATACCGGCCTTCTACGGCGCCTGGTTCCTCGAACGGCTGCGCCGGGGATCCTGCCGCGTGGTCAATCCATACGGCGGGCGGGACTACGAGGTCGCGCTGACGGCCGAGGCGGCCGACGGCTTCGTTTTCTGGACTCGCAACGTGAAGCCCTTTCTCGCCACGCTCGAGGAGACGGCAGCGCGCGGCTTCCCCTTCGTCGTGCAGTACACGATCACCGGCTATCCGCGCGAAATCGAGCCCTCGGTGGCGCCCGCCGAGCAGGCGGCCGGGCTCGCAAGGGAATTGTCCGGGCGCTACGGGCGCCGGGCCGTCGTCTGGCGCTACGATCCGGTCTTCCTGACCTCCCTGACCCCGCCGGATTGGCATTTGCGGCGCTTTGCCGAGCTCGCCACGGCGCTCGCCGGCGCGACCGACGAAGTCGTGCTGTCGTTCGCCCAGATCTACGCCAAGACCAGGGCGAACAGCGACAAGGCGGCCTGGCTTCACGGCTTCACCTGGTCCGATCCCGAGCCGGAGGCGAAGACGGCCCTGCTCGGCGAGCTGGCGGCGATCGCCCGCGACCAGAACATCAAACCGACTCTCTGCAGCCAGCCCGAGCTGCCTGGCCAAGCCCTGGAACCGGCGGCCTGCATCGACAGGGTGCGACTCTCGGATGTCGCCGGCCGGCCGATCGCGGCCAGGGTCAAGGGCAACCGGCCCGGTTGCCTTTGCGCAGAGTCCCGGGACATTGGCGCCTATGACACCTGCCCGCACGGCTGCATCTACTGTTATGCGGTGCGCCGGCCGGAAGCCGCCAAGGCGCGCCACCGGGCCCACGACCCCGCTTCGCCGGTGCTTTGAAAATAGCCGTGCGCTCGCCGAGCCGCGAGCCTCCCTCAGACCGAGGTATCGATGCGTCCGCCCGGCTCGGTCGATTCGGACGTCTGTTCGGCCGTGCTCTCGGCCTCCGCCTCCTGGCCCTCGGTCGGGGCCTTGGCCGGTCCGCCCCTGGACACGCCGACCCGGGCCGGGCGCAGCAGCCGGTCGTGCAGCAGGTAGCCGGACTGGACCACCTGGACGACGGTGCCGCTGGGCTGGCTTTCGTCCGGGACCTCGAACATCGCCTCGTGGCGGTGCGGATCGAGACGCTCGCCGATCGGATCGAGCTTGACCACATGGTGCCGCTCGAGGACCGTGTTCAGCTCCTTCTCGGTCAACTTGACGCCCGCCAGCAGGGTCTCGAGCCGCTGGTCGCTCGCGTTGTCGTCCGCGGGTACGCTTTCGACGGCGCGGCTGAGGTTGTCGGCGACGGCGAGCAGGTCCCGGAGCATCGGGACGGCAGCGTACTTGACCACGTCGGCGCGCTCTCGCTGGGCGCGGCGACGCAGGTTCTCGGTCTCCGCGAGCGCCCGCAGAAGCTGGTCCTTGAGCTCCGCCACCTCGTCCTCGAGCTCTGCGATGCGTTCTTCAACCGGCGTCTCGGGGCCTGGCGCTTCGGCCGTGGCTTCGCCGGATGCCTCCTGCAGCTCGGCGGCGTCCGGGGCGGCCTTCGGTTCAGCATTGCCGGTCTTGGGTTTGGCCTTCGACATGCTCCAGAAAAGCTCCTGCTCCAAACCTAATCCATCAAGCGCCCGATCACCTTGGCCGTGTAGTCGACCATGGGAATGATCCGGGCGTAGTCGATCCTCGTCGGGCCAATTACCCCGATGGCGCCGACCAACTGCTGGCGCTTGCCGCGGTAGGGCGCGACGATCATCGAGCAACCAGCCAAGCCGAACAGCTCGTTCTCGGCACCAATGAAGATCTGGACCCCCTCGGCCGTTTCCGCAAGGTCGAGCAGGCTCAAAAGCGCCTTCTTGGCTTCTAACGCACCGAACAGCTGGCGAATTCGCTCCAGATCCTCGATCGCATTGATGTCCTCGAGCAATTGGGCCTGGCCACGGATGATCAGCGCGCCGCTGTCGCCTTCGCCGCCCCAGGTGGCGAGTCCCTGCTCGACCACCTTGCTGGTCAACTCGTCCAGCTCGGCGCGCTGATCCTGCAGCTCCATGCCGATATCCGAGGTCGCCTCGGTTAGTGTCCGGCCGACCAGGCGAGACGACAGGTAGTTGCTCGCCTCGACAAGCGAGGAGGCCGGCATGCCGACGGGCACGTCGATGATCCGGTTCTCGACCACGCCGGTCGCCGTGACCATGACCACCATGGCCCGGCCCGGGCCGAGAGAGACGAACTCTATGTGCTTCAGCTCCGCTTCGGCCTTGGGCGCGACCACCAGGCCGGCACAGTGCGACAGGTCCGAGAGCATGGAGGTCGCCTGTTCGAAAACCTGCGGCAGGCTCTTGCCGGCCGCCGAGCACTGGCTTTCGATGCGGCGCTCCTCCTCGTCGGTCAGATTGCCATGCTCGAGCAGCCCATGGACGAAAAGCCGCAAACCCAGGTCCGTCGGCAGCCGCCCCGCCGAGGTGTGCGGCGCCAACAGCAGGCCCAGATCCTCGAGATCGGCCATCACGTTACGGATTGTGGCCGGTGACAGGTCCAGACCGAGCCGGCGTGACAGCGTGCGCGAGCCGATCGGCGCGCCGGTTTCCACGTAGGCGTCGACGATGTGACGAAGAATCTCGCGTGACCGCTGGCTCAGGTCCCGCAGCGTCTCCTGCAGCATCGGGTCGTCGGAAATCGGCCGCAACTCATGCTTCATGGTCATCCTCGTCTCCCTGCTTCTGCAATGTAGTAAGGCCCCCGGACAGCGTCAACGCAAGTCGCCGCAGGCCGGGGCCCGCTTCGGACCCGCTCCCGGTGGACGCCCGGGCAGCGGTGCGCTAGTACTAGCTTGCCGGGCGGCAAGCCGGTTATGCGGAGCGTGGCCGTCCCTAGAACTGAAGATGACTGGATCCCTATGCGTCCCTCAGGCCGTGCCGATGATGAACTGCGCCCGATAACCCTGGAAATTGACGTCAACAAGCATGCCGAAGGGTCTTGCCTGGCGCGGTTCGGCGACACCCACGTGCTCTGCACGGCCTCGATCGAAGATCGGGTGCCGCCCTTCCTGCGCAAAAGCGGACGGGGCTGGGTCACCGCCGAATACGGCATGCTGCCGCGCGCCACCAACAGCCGCACCGACCGGGAAGCGGTGCGCGGCAAGCAGACCGGCCGCACCCTTGAGATTCAACGCCTGATAGGCCGGTCGCTCAGGGCGGTGACCGACGATCGTGGATTCGGCGAGCGTTCGGTCCGCGTCGACTGCGATGTCCTGCAGGCCGACGGCGGCACCCGGACCGCGGCTATAACGGGCAGCTATGTCGCCCTCCATCTGGCCTTCGCTCACATGGTGGAGATCGGCGCAATCGAGTCGGTGCCGCTCAGCGACCAGGTTGCGGCCGTATCCTGCGGACTGTATCAGGGCGTGGCCGTGCTCGACCTGAATTACGAGGAGGATTCCAATGTCCAGGCGGACGCGAATTTCGTGTTGACCGGACGGGGCGGAATCGTGGAAATCCAGACCACGGCCGAGCACGAAGCCTTCAACCGCACCGAGTTCGACCAGTTGCTGAACCTCGCCGAGCGGGGCGCGCGCGAGCTGTCCGCCCTTCAGCGCCGGGTGCTGAAGCTCTGAAGCGCCGAAGGCTGCGCCAACAAGGCGATTAAGAGCTTCTTAGGTTCAACTAATTATCCTGCCAATCATACGTTGATTTCTACGTGGAGGAATCCACGCCCTGTGGTGTGTCGCAAGGCGCGGGGCGGAATCGCAGGGGGCATCTTTGCCGCAGGCAGCAACGCCGAGCATCGAAGAACGGGTCTATGCCGGCCGCATCGCCACGCTGATCCGCCAGCAACCCTTGGCGGTCCTTGCCAACTTGGTCAATTCCGGGTTGCTGGCGCTTCTCTTGGGCGGGGTCTGGCCGACAGCCTGGCTGGCCGCCTGGGTCGCCGGCGTGTGGCTCGTGACCGCGCTGCGCGGCGCCGTGTGGCTGCGATATCGGCGCGCTTCGGCCGAGTCCGCCCGAGCAAGGACTCCCGGCCGCTTGCTGACGGGGATCGCGCTGGCATCCGGTGCGATCTGGGGCTTGCCGGCGGTGGTTTTCTTCCCGGAGGCCCCACTTGCCCTGCAGGGCTTCATCGTGTTCGTGTTGGGTGGCATGTCGGCCGGTGCGGTCGCGACTCTGGCCAGTCATTTGCCGGCCTTCCATTGTTTCATCGTTCCGGCCCTGGTGCCCCTGGTCGGCCGGCTGCTGTTCGAGGGCGAGGTGCTCTATATCGCCATGGGGCTGATGGGAGGGGTCTATCTCGCGGTCCTAGTAGCCACGGGCCTCAATCTGAACCGTACCCTGACCCGCGCGCTGATGCTTCAGATCGAGAAGTCCGACCTGGTGGATGATCTGACGGAGGCGCGGGCCAAGGCAGAGGCCGCCAACGTCGCAAAATCCGCCTTTCTCGCAACGGTCAGTCACGAACTGCGCACGCCCTTGAATGCCGTAATCGGCTTTGCCCAGCTCCTGGAAGCCGAGATCCACGGGCCGCTCGGACATGGCAAGTACCGTGAATACCTCGGGCACATGAGCGGCAGCGGCGTCCACCTGCTGAACCTGATCGACGAGCTGCTCGACCTGTCACGAGCGGAGGCCGGACACCTCTTGATCCGGGACGAGGTCGCCGTGGACCTGGCCGCCGAACTGACCCACTGCGTCGCCCTCATGGCGGCCCGCGCCGAGCACAGTGGGATCCGCCTGGAAACCTCCCTACCGGAGAACTTGCCGCTACTTCGCGCCGACCCGCAACGCCTGCGGCAAATCGTCCTCAACGTCCTGTCGAATGCCGTCAAGTTCACCCCGAAAGACGGGCTAGTCGAACTTACGGCCACACGCGAACCGACGGGTAAGCTGGCTCTCACGGTTCGGGACTCCGGCATCGGCATGTCCGAGGGCGACCTGGCAGTCGCCCTGGAATTCTTCGGGCGCGCCGACAATGCACGCTCCCGTGCGACCGAGGGCACCGGCATCGGCCTGCCGTTGACCGCCCTGTTGTTGGAGATGCATGGCGGCGAGTTGGAAATCGACAGCCAGCCGGACGGCGGCACCCTGGTGAACTTGCGCTTCCCGCCCGAACGCGTCATAGAGGATGCGGAGCCTGGGCCGCCTGCCGAGGCGCCCGTGCAGGAGGACTCGTACGGGTCGAGCCCGGCCGCCTGATCGACCTGCGCGGCTACGCACGCGAGACCGAAGCTTTGAGGAGCGCCATGGGGCGGGCACTGAGCGACGGACGCCTCGTGATCGCCAGCCACAATCCTGGAAAGCTGCGCGAGATCGCCGAACTTCTCGAGCCGCACGGCATCGAAGCTGCCCCGGCCCGGGATTTCGGCCTGAGCGAGCCGGAGGAAAACGGCCGCAGTTTCGCCGAGAACGCCGCCATCAAGGCACTGGCCGCGGCCTTGGGGGCCGGACTGCCGGCCCTAGCCGACGATTCCGGGCTGGTCGTCCCGACCCTCGGCGGCCGTCCGGGTATCCATTCCGCGCGCTGGGCCGGCCCGGAGAAGTCATTCGAGCGGGCCATGGAGCGGGTCGAGCGCGCGCTTTCCGGCGAGGACGACCGGAGCGCCTATTTCGTCTGTGCCCTCTGCCTGGCCTGGCCCGACGGGCACCGCGAGATCTTTGAGGGCCGGGTCGACGGCCGCCTGGTATGGCCGCCGCGCGGCCAGCAGGGCTTCGGCTACGACCCGATGTTCGAGCCGGAGGGGCACAGCCTCACCTTCGGCGAGATGGAGCCCGCCCGGAAGCACGCCATGAGCCACCGGGCGCGGGCTTTCGCGAAGTTGCTCGCCGAAGCCGTCGAAGGGCCCTGAGATGCCGAGCCGGGCGGGTCGATCCATCATCGAAACCGGGGGCCCGGAGCACGGCCTCGGCGTCTATGTGCACTGGCCCTTCTGCCTTTCCAAGTGCCCGTACTGCGACTTCAACAGCCACGTCCGGGACAGCGTCGATCAGCGACGCTGGCAAGACGCCCTTCTGGGCGAGCTGGACCATTTCGCTTCCGAAACCGCGGGCCGACCGGTAACGAGCGTGTTTTTCGGCGGCGGCACGCCCTCGCTGATGGCGCCTCAAGTGGTGGCGGCTTTGCTCGAACGGATCGACTCGCGCTGGCGCTTGGATCCGGCAGCCGAGATCACGCTCGAGGCCAACCCGACCTCCGCGGAGGCGGCCCGATTTGCCGACTTCCGCGCCGCCGGGGTAAACCGTCTATCGCTCGGGGTTCAGGCTCTTGACGACAAGGCGCTGGCGTTTCTCGGGCGGCGGCACAGCGCCGCAGAAGCACTCGACGCCGTTGCCCTGGCGAGGCGTCATTTTCCCCGCTTTTCCTTCGATTTGATCTATGCCCGGCCGGGGCAGACCTTGGCGGCCTGGCGGCGCGAGCTGGTGCGGGCGCTCGAGGAGGACGCCGAACACCTCTCGCTCTACCAACTCACCATCGAGGCGGGCACGGCCTTCCACGCTGCTTGGCGGCGCGGTGAATTGGTCCCGCCCGAAGCGGCGCAGGCCGCGGACCACTTCGAGGCGACCCAGGAGGTCATGGCCGCCGCGGGACTGCCCGGCTATGAGATTTCCAATCATGCCCGTCCCGGCGCCGAGTCGCGCCATAATCTGACCTACTGGCGCTATGGCGACTACCTCGGCATCGGCCCGGGCGGCCACGGGCGTCTGACCCTCGGGTCTATGAAGGTCGCGACCCGGCAGCACCGGGCGCCGGAGGCTTGGCTGGCGATGGCCGAGCGCAGCGGCCATGGGACCCGTGTCCGTAACGAGCTGGGCCGGCCGGAGCGCCTCGTCGAGCTCACCATGATGGGGCTGCGCCTGGCCGAGGGCGTCGCCCGCGCCACCTTCCAGCGCGAGTTGGCGGCCGATCCCGAGGAGGTCTTTGCGAAGAAGCAGCTGGGCGCTCTTCGTCAGGCCGGTTACCTGGAGCTGGATGCGGCGGGGCTGCGCGCCACGGCGGCCGGCAGGCAGCGTCTGGATGCCGTGCTGGGCCGCCTCCTATCCGACGGGCCATGCGGCCTTAGTTGATCAGCTCCTCGAAGCTTTGCGGCGCCGGATCGAGCACCACCAAGCCGTCTTTCGTCATTTCCAAAACCGCCAAACCCCTCTGGATCTCACCGTTTGGCAGGAACCTGAAGATACCGTCCATTCCGGCAAACCCGCTGGCCTGCGTGAGCGCCGCCCGACTGAAATCCGGCGCCCGTCCCGTTTCCGTCGCATTCCGGGTGAGCACCGCGGCCAGAGCCGTGGCGTCATAGGCCAGGGACGCGATCCTGATCGGCTCGCTTCGGTAGGTCGCTTGATAGCGTTCCTTGAAACCCTGCCACATCTCCGGCGGCGGCGCGGCGAACCAGCCGCCCTGCAGCGTTACTTCCGATCCCAGGCGCGAATCGGCCCAAAAGGCGGTTCCGAGAAACTGTATTTCGTCGGGATCGACGTCGTAGTAGGCCAGCAATGGCGCAAGGGTCATGAGGTTCTTGCCGCCGACGGGTACTAGCACGGCATCGAAATCGGGGCTGCCGACGGTGTCGACGTTCTCCAGGTCCTCGAGTTGGCGCTTGGCGTCCTCGTCGTTGCGGCTCTCGAGTGTCTTTCTCAGGTCCAAGAGCTCCTCGCGCCGCTGTTCGTAGTTGGCGAGCGCGCGCACTTGCGGCGACGGGTCCTCGAAGGGGTCGTAGATGGCGATGCCGGTCAATTCGTCGCCGTTCTTGTCGATGACGGCCTGCATGGCCGAGAGCACCGTCCAGCCGTAGGGCGATTCGGGTGCCAGGACCGCATAGCGCCGCAGGCCCTGGAGGCTGGAGTAGTCGAGCACCCGCTGGATCTGGCTGCGCGGCGAGAGCCCCATGACATAGACGCCGTTGCCCGCCACCGAGGCGTCGTTCGAGAAGGCCAGGACGTTCACGCCGCGCGGCCGTGCTTCCATCGCCACCGCCTGCACGGAAGTCGCGAACAGGGGGCCGAGGATAATGCTGGCGCCGGCCTGCAGGGCCGAGCGCGCCGCCCTGCGGGCGCCGTCGGGCGTTCCGGCGGTATCACGGACGATCAGCACGAACTGGTCGCCGGCTATCTCGAAGATTGCCAGCTGCGCCGCGTTCAACATTGCCTGGCCGACCTTGGCGTTTGGTCCGCTCAGCGGCAGCAACAGCCCGACATAGGGTGTCGCCGGCGTTGCCGGGCGAAGCGGCCCGACAAAATCCGGGCCCCAGGCTCCGTCGCTCGAAAGCACCCCCGGCGGGAAGATGCTTGTGTCGCCTTGCGTGCCGGGCGGGCCTTTCTGTACCGTGGGGGTCTCACAGGCCGTGAGCAACAGCACGGCCGCCAGCGCCGCGCCGATGACTCCGCGCGCCGTTGCGGTGATCCGTCGGGACAGGAATGTCAACGAAGCCACGTTCAACCTCATCTCTGTCGGGGCGCGCCGAGCCTAACGACGCTGCCACGGGAAGTAAACCGACCAAGCTGCGCGCCGGCCTGCATATCGTCGCCACGCCGATCGGCAATTTGGCCGACATCTCGCTACGGGCCCTCGACGCCCTTTCGACGGCGGACACGGTCGCCTGCGAAGACACCCGCGTCACCCGAAAGTTGCTGAACGCCTACGGCTTGGACCGGGCGCTGACCGCCTATCACGAGCACAACGCGGACCGTATGCGGCCGCGGCTGATTAGACGCATGAAAGATGGCGAATCGGTGGCATTGGTGTCGGACGCCGGGACACCGCTGGTTTCCGACCCAGGCTACAAGCTTGCCCGTGCCGCGATCGCCGAAGGCCTGACGGTGACCTCTCTGCCCGGCGCCTCGGCGCCGCTCGCGGCGCTCGTCGTTTCCGGCTTGCCGAGCGACCGCTTTCTCTATGCGGGGTTCCTGCCGCCCAAGCGCGCTGCGCGCCGTAAGGCCCTGGAGAATTTGGCCGGTGTTCCGGCGACCCTGATATTCCTCGAATCGGCCCGGCGCCTGGCAGCGGCCCTCGAGGACATGGCGACGATTCTCGGTGCGCGGCCTGCTGCGGTGGTCCGCGAGCTTACCAAGCTGTTCGAGGAAGCACGGCGAGGCGACCTGCCGGAACTGGCCGCGCACTACCGCTCGGCTGGTCCGCCCAAGGGTGAAATCGTGGTTGTCGCCGGGCCACCCGATGCCGCTACGACCGAGATAGTGGATCTCGACGGGCAGCTGGCGGTGGCGCTGGAGCATGCCAGCCTGCGTGATGCCGCGGCCATGGTCGCCGCCGCGACCGGCTTACCGCGCCGGGAGGTCTACGCGCGCGCCCTGGCGCTCAGCGGTCGGGACCGCGGCAAGGCATGAGCCTGGAGCGACGTCGGCGCGCTTGGCTGCGCGGCCGCAGGGCCGAGGGCCTAGCCGCTTTTTGGCTGCGCCTGAAGGGCTATCGTATTCTCGCCCGGGATTACCGCGCGGGCGTCGGCGAGATCGACCTGATCGCCCGGCGGGGGCGAGTCCTGGCGCTGGTCGAGGTCAAGGCGCGCGGCGGTTTGGCAGAGGCCGCGGAGGCGCTCGGCGGGCGCCAGCAGGACCGAATCGCCCGGGCCGCAAAAGCCTTCTTGCAGCGGCACCCGAGTCTCGGCAAGCTCGACCTGCGGTTCGACGCCATCCTGATCGCTCCGGGCCGCTGGCCGCGCCACATTACGGACGTCTGGCGCGAGGAATTGCGATTCTGAGGCCGACTGGGGTATGGGAAGGGACGAGCGACCATTCCGCAACACCGAGGAGTCCACGCCATGTCCACATTCAGCCGCGGTCGCACTCTGGTGCTGACGCTAGCCGTCACGATTGGGCTCGGTCAGTTCGTTTCGGCCTGCGCACCGGTTGTTCTAGTTGGTGCCGGCGCTACCGCCGGCGTAGCCGCGACACAGGAGCGCGGAGCAAAGGGCGCCTTGACCGACACCCGCATCCGCGCCGATATCAACCACCTCTGGTTTCAGAAAAGCACGGAGCTGTATAGCAGCGTCAATCTTCAAGTTCAGGAGGCGCGTGTGCTCTTGAGCGGCACGGTCGCCGATCCGCAGACCCGGGTCGACGCAGTGCGTCTGGTCTGGCAGGTGGAGGGCGTGAAAGAGGTCATCAACGAGATCGAGATCAAGGACGACTCTTCGCTCTCCGACTGGTTCACGGACGTCAAGTTTGGCACGGAGCTGAAGAACAAGCTGCGGTTCGACAAGGCCGTTTCCTCGACAAACTATTCCGTCGAGGTGGTCAACCAGAGCGTCTATCTGATCGGTGTGGCGCAGGACCAGGCCGAGTTGGACCGGGTCGTAGCCCACGCCAAGGACGTTCAATATGTCCGCCGCGTCGTCAACTATGTCCGCCTCAAGGACGACCCGGCCCGCAAGTCATGACCCGATCGCCGGCCGACCGACGGCCCGGGCTCGAGGCCCGGCTGCGCCGGATCGGCGGTCAGCCGGACGCCGATATCGACCTCGCCGGGGCCGCCTTGCTGCTCGCTGCGCTCGACCGGCCGGGCCTGCCGATCCAGCGCTACATGGACCACGTGGGCTTGCTGCAGCTCGACACCGCACGCATCGGCGCCACGGCCTCCGCGACCCAGTCCATCGAATCGCGGATCGAGACCTTGAGAGCCGTCATCGTCGAACAATACGGGTATCACGGCGACCACCTGACTTACGATGACCAGCAGAACGCCAACCTGATGCGAGTGATCGACCGGCGCAAGGGGCTCCCGGTCGCGCTCGGCATCCTCTATATCGCGGCCGCACGGCACCAGGGCTGGTCGATCGCGGGGCTAAATTTCCCGGGTCACTTTCTGCTGTCCCTGGAGCTGGGCGGGCGGCGCGCGGTCATCGATCCCTTCGGCGCCGGCGAGACGCTCGAATCCTCGGCCTTACGCGGGCGGCTCAAGGCGATTGCCGGCCCCGACGCCGAGCTCAGGCCGGCCCACTACGCGGCGGCCGGCAACCGGAACATCCTCTTGCGACTGCAGAACAACATTAAAGGCCGCCTGTTGCAGAGCGGCCGGGTGCAGCAGGCGCTCGAGGTGATCGGGACCATGTTGATGATCGCGCCGCGCGAGGCGTCGCTGTGGCATGAGGCGGGCGCGCTTCATGCCCGCCTTGGCAACTTGCGGGCCGCGGCGCTGTCACTGGAGCATTTCCTCGACCTGGGCGCCAGACCCGAGAACCTGCACCAGGCGGCAACGCTCCTTCAGCAGGTGAAATCCCGGCTCAATTGACAGAGCACGGCGCCAAAGAGCACCGAACCCGCTATAGTGGCGCAATTCACACAGGCAGCCCGAAAGTCCAGCCATGAGCCTCGCCGTCGCAATCCAGATGGACCCGATCGAATCGATCGACATCGATGCCGACAGCACCTTCGTCCTGGCGCTGGAGGCGCAGCGCCGGGGACACGCTTTGTTCCACTACCTGCCTCAGGAGCTGAGCTTCCGCGAGGGCCGAGTCTACGCCCGGGCCAAGCCGTTCGAGGTGCGGCGCGAACGCGGCAACCACGCCACGCTGGGTCAGGCGGAGCCGATCGATCTGGCCACGCTCGATGTCGTGCTGATGCGCCAGGATCCGCCCTTCGACATGGCCTACATCACCGCCACGCACCTGCTCGAGCACGTCCACCCGAAAACCCTGGTGGTCAACGACCCTGTCCATGTACGCAACGCGCCGGAAAAGCTCTTTGCGACCCACTTCGGCCCGCTTATGCCGCCGACGCTGATCAGTAGCGACCGGGCCGAGATCCTCGATTTCCGGGCGGAGCACAAGGATATCATCGTCAAGCCGCTGTTCGGCAACGGCGGCGCCGGCGTGTTCCACATCGACCCCACAGACGAGAACCTCAACGCGCTGCTCGAGATGTTCACCGAACTCTACCGGGAGCCGATCATGGTCCAGCTCTACCTGCCGGAGGTGCGCGAGGGCGACAAGCGCGTCATCCTGATCGACGGGCGCGCGGCCGGCGCCATCAACCGGGTGCCGCCGCCGGGCGAGGCGCGCGCCAACATGCATGCCGGCGCCCGCCCGGAGCGGGCCGGGCTGGACCGGCGCGACCAGGAGATCTGCGAGGCGATCGGACCGGTCCTTGCGGAACGGGGGCTGATCTTCGTCGGCATCGACGTGATCGGCGGCTACATGACCGAGATCAACGTCACCTCGCCGACCGGCATCCAAGAGATCAACCGCTTCGACGGAGTCTCGCTCGAATCCGATATCTGGGACGCCATAGAGGCCCGTTTCGCCGCCCGCCAGGCGGGGGCTTGAGACCAGCGAAATGCTATTTATCGTCAAGGTGTTAGGAATGAACTCTGACGCGGATTTAAGGCGGAGGCGACAAGATCATGCACACGAAGACAAGCCGATGAAATACCTCTTGACCATGGCAGCCACTTTGCTCGCGTTCGCCTCGGCGAACGGACAGGCCCTGGCTGCGGGCGAACTGCACATTTACAACTGGGGCAACTACACGAGCCCCAAATTGATCGAGAAATTCGAGAATGCTCACGACGTCAAGGTGACGATCGACAGTTACGATTCCAACGAGACCATGCTGGCAAAGGTGAAGGCCGGCGGCACCGGCTACGACATCGTCGTGCCCGGCGATTACATGGTCCAGGTCATGATCGAGGAAGGCCTGCTGGCCGAAACCAAGCCGTACCAGATGGAGAACTTTAAACACGTCGACACGCGCTGGAAGGACGTCTATTGGGACCCAGGACGCACGTACTCCGTGCCGTGGCAGTGGGGCTCGACGTCCTTTTCGGTCAACACTGCGACCTATGACGGCGACATCGATACATTAGCGATCCTGTTCGATCCGCCCGATGTGCTCAAGGGCCGGATAAACATGCTGAACGACATCAATGACGTCATCAACGCCGGCCTGCGCTACCTCGGTCACCCGCTCTGCAACAAGAACAAGGAACAACTCAGAGAACTCAGCCAACTGCTGCTGAACGCCAGGCAGCACTGGCGGAGCATAGATTACCGAACCACCGAATGGCTCAAGTCGGGCCAGGTGGACGCGTCGCAGATCTGGAACGGCATGGCCATGCGGGCACGCAGCGAGGTGCCGACCTTGAGGTACGCCTACCCGCGCGAGGGATTCACCGGCTGGATGGACAACGTTGCGGTCTTGAGGGACGCAGCCAACCTGGAGAACGCCAAGCTTTTCCAGAACTTCATCATGGCGCCGGAGAACGCGGCCCTGATATCCAATTTCGCGCGCTACGCTAATGGCATCGCGGGCAGCCGAAAATTCATGGCCCCGGAGATAATGGAGGCGCCGGAGATCGTCATGCCAGCCGACGCGCCCGCGCCGGAGTTCGTGCCGCCCTGCGACAAGGAGGTCGTGAGCTTGTACAACAAGATCTGGAGAAATTTGAAGAAGTAACCGGGGCCCGAGAGGACCACAAGCCAGGCGGCCGCTCGGTGCCGTCCAGCTCGTCTTCGTTGACGTGGTTTGCTATTTCGGGTGTCCAGCGCCGGCCGCCGGCTTGACCGAGAGGGAAGTCCGGACATGAAGACCATATTCACCGACGACCACCGACTGCAGGACGGCAAGGCGGAACTGATCGACGGCAAGCTGCTGCCCTGCTTTGAAATGCCCCGGCGCGCCGAGATCGTGATCTCGCGGGTGCGCGAGGTCGGCCTCGGCGA
This sequence comes from uncultured Kiloniellales bacterium, assembly GCA_947259625.1. Classification (GTDB taxonomy): domain Bacteria; phylum Pseudomonadota; class Alphaproteobacteria; order Kiloniellales; family JAKSDN01; genus CAMYKD01. The sequence goes on from CAMYMY010000001.1 coordinate 29,058, forward strand.
GGTGCTGCCGCCCGAGACCTTCGGCCGCGCGCCGCTCGACCAGGTGCACAAAAGGAACTTCCTCGATTTCCTGGAGGGCGCCTGGGCGGCCTGGACCGCGGCCGGCCGCGATTGGGACGCCCTGCCGCTGGTCTGGCAGGTCCGCGGCCTGCGCGCCGACCGCGAACCGGACTCGATCGACGGCAAGCTCAGCTACTTCTCCTTCGACGCCGGCACGCCGATCACCGCCGGCACCTGGCAGGCGGCGAGCGCCGCCGCCGATGTCGCGCTGACCGGCCAGAAGCTAGTCGGCCAGGGCGAGCGGGCGGTCTTCTCGCTCTGCCGCCCGCCCGGTCACCACGCCGCCCGCGACTACTACGGCGGCTACTGCTTCCTGAACAACGCGGCCATCGCGGCCCAGGCCTTCCGCGAGTCCGGCGCTGCCAAGGTCGCGATCCTCGACGTCGACTACCACCACGGCAACGGCACGCAGACGATCTTCTACGACCGTCCGGACGTGCTGTTCTGCTCGCTGCACGGCCATCCTTCGCAGGAATTCCCCTTCTTCCTGGGCTACGAGGACGAGACGGGCGAGGGCGAGGGCGAGGGCTTCAACGTCAACTACCCGCTCCACTGGGGCAGCGGCTGGGACACCTGGTCGGGGGCGCTGGACGACGCCTGCCGACGGATCGGCGCCTATGGCCCCGAGGCGCTCGTCGTTTCGCTCGGCGTCGACACCTTCAAGGACGACCCCATCTCGCAGTTCACGCTGGACAGCCCGAACTACCTCGAGGTCGGGCAAAGAATAGCAGCCCTCGGCCTGCCCACCCTCTTCGTCATGGAGGGCGGCTACGCCGTCGAGGAGATCGGCGTCAATGCCGTCAACGTGCTGATGGGCCTCGAGGAGGCGAACTGACGCGAAGCGCCGTCGCGCCCGGCATATGGATCGCCGTTCAGCGCAATGCGGCGACCGTATCCGCGGTCGGCCTAGCGTTCGGGAGTCCCTGGCACGCGCGCGCGGCCTGGGCCCGCGCCGCCGCGCCTATTTCTTCCCGAATTTCGCAAGGTACTCCAGCAGTTCCCGCACCGTGACGCGTTTCCGCTTGCGTCCCGACTTACCTCCCTTCCCGGAGCCCGAGGGGCCCGAGGGAGCTGAGGGAGCTGAGGGAGCTGAGGGAGCTGAGGGGGCTGAGGGGGCTGAGGGGGCCGAAGCGGCAGACGGGTTGCTTCCGCTACCGCCACCTTTGCCACCCTTGGGGTTGGTTGGAACCCCGTCGCCGATAACGACGCCGGCCTCCGCGGTCGAGGTCAGCGTAAGCAGCACGGGCGCCGCATAAGCGGCCGACACGCCGAGGCCGAGCCGGGTCAACGCCTCACGGCGGCCGATATCAACGTCTATGGCGCTGTTCCCGCCCTTCTTGAATCGATGGGCCATGCCATCCTCCTGTTACGTCCACAGAGGGATGTCCCTTATTCGGGGTCCGGACCTCGGTGGTCCAGACTGCCGATCGGCGCTCCATGGTCCCTTGAGATCTTGTACCGGGACCAAACTGACTCTCCGAAGCGGTCTCGGAGCGCTCGATACTTGGACTTCCCCCATGTACTGCGTTTTGCGTATTTGACCCAATTGTGTCACAGGCCATCTTAATAACCCGTTAACGGGATGGCTCTGCCGCCCGGCAGATCGTGCTTTCGGCGCATTTCCGAGTGGAATTACCCGCAAAGGGGTTTTGACTTCGCGACGCCTGCTGCCTGCCGCTGCGCCCGAGGCCTCAGGTCTTCACCCAGCCGAATCGCGCCGGTTGATCGGATAGCCCCCCGCCTCGCCGAGGAAAGGCTGCACCAGCATCCGGTCGAGCCACAGGTCGCGGGGGGTGCGGAACTGCTCGATGCCGATGGTCATGGCCGTATGCCCGGCGGCGGGCTGGGCGCGGTAGGTGCCCAGCAGCCGGTCCCACCAAGGCAGGTTGAAGCCGAAGTTGCTGTTGGTCTCGCGTGGCACGATCGAGTGGTGCACCCGGTGCATGTCCGGCGTGACGATCACCCAGCGCAGAATCCGGTCGAGCGCCTCGGGGATACGGAGGTTGGCGTGGTTGAACATGGCCGTGGCGTTCAACAGCACCTCGAAGATCAGCACGGCGAGCGCCGGGGCGCCGAGTGCGGTCACGACGGCCAACTTCAGTGCCATTGACAACAGGATCTCGATCGGATGAAAGCGCGCGCCGGTCGTCACGTCGAAATCGAGATCGGCGTGGTGCATGCGATGCAGCCGCCAGAGCGCCGGGACCGCATGGAACATCACGTGCTGCAGATAGATCACCAAATCGAGCAGCAGGACGGCGAGTGCCAAGGACAGCCAGGTGGGCAGGGCGAGGATGTTCAACAGGCCCCAGCCCCGCTCTTCGCCTGACAGCGCCAGGCCCACGGCCGCGGTCGGGACCAGGACCCTCAGGACCAGAGTGTTGACGGCGACGATTCCGAGGTTGCTGGGCCAGCGGGTCCAGCGGGAAACCGTCCGGGTGCGCCGCGGCAAGACCGCCTCCCAGACGGCCATGACCGCGAAAATGCCAATGGA
>CAMYMY010000002.1 GCA_947259625.1 uncultured Kiloniellales bacterium
CCCCCGTGCCAGCGCCTTGCTTCGGCCGCTCCATCGGCTTATGTGAAGCGCCATGCATGCCCCCTCGACTCTGCAGCGCCCGCCCGCGCCGCGCCTGATTGGCCGGGTGAACGGCCGAGGCCTCTGGACCCTCTACGTGAAGGAGGTGCGCCGCTTCCTCAACGTCTTCACCCAGACGCTGCTGGCGCCGATGATTACGACGCTGCTGTTCCTCGCGATCTTCACGCTGGCCCTGGGCCGATCGGTCCAGCAGGTCGGCGGCGTCGGCTTCGCGCAGTTCCTGGCGCCAGGCCTGATCATGATGGCCATGGTTCAGAACGCCTTTGCGAACACCTCGTCCTCGATCGTCATCTCGAAGGTGCAGGGCAACATCGTCGACCTGCTGATGCCGCCCTTGAGCCCCTGGGAGCTTACCCTGGGCGTGGCCGGCGGCGGCGTGACCCGCGGCCTCCTGGTCGGCCTCGTGGTCGGGCTCGGCATGTCGCTCTTCGTGCCGCTCTCCATCCACGCCCCGCTCTTCGTGCTCTATCACGCGGTCAACGCCTCGCTGATGCTGGCCCTTCTGGGCATGATCGGCGGCATCTGGGCCGAGCGATTCGATCACATCGCGGCGGTCACCAACTTCGTGATCACGCCGTTCTCCTTCCTGTCCGGCACCTTCTATTCGATCGAGCGCCTGCCCGAGAGCTGGCACTTCGTCGCGCTCCTCAACCCCTTCTTTTACATGATCGACGGCTTCCGCTACGGCTTCATCGGCCATGCCGACGGATCGCTTCTGGTCGGTGTGCTGCTGATGGCGGCGGTCAACCTGGGGCTCTGGACGCTCGCGCACCGGATGATCGCGACCGGCTACCGGCTCAAGCCTTGAGCGGGGCCGCGGCGCCGCCCACCCCCCGGCGCTTCGGCGCCGTAAACTGGCGGGGCCTGGGCGCGCTCGCTGGACGCGGCATCCGGCGTTTCTTCAAAGAGGCCCTGGAGTCCCTTGGCGGCCCGGCGGTCTCGAGCCTGCTGCTCCTGGCCGTCTTTGCGCTGGCGGCGGGCGGCAGGGCCGAGATCGTCCCCGATTTGGCGCTCACCGCATTTCTGGCACCCGGCATCGCGGTCTTCGTGCTCGGCCACGCCGCCTTCGAGCACGCCGCCGTGCCGCTGCTGTACGACAAGCTGGAAGGCATGATCGGGGACTTGCTGGCCGCCCCACTATCGCCACTTGAGATCCTGACCGGCTACCTGCTCGCAGCACTCTGCAACGCACTCCTGGTCGGGGCGTTCGTCCTCGCACTGGCGTTCTTTTTCGTCGACCTGCGGGTCTACGACCTTCCCGCTCTGTTGGGCTTCGCGCTAGCCGTGGCGCTTCTCTTCGCGCTGCTCGGCACACTGGTCGGCCTTTGGGCCGAACGTTGGGAGCGCTACGCCATGGCCGAGAGTTTCCTGGTCCTGCCTCTGGGTTTTCTTTCGGGCACCTTCTTCACGCTGTCCAGCCTGCCCGAGGCCGCCCGACCGCTGATCGCCTTTAACCCGGTATTCCACGCCGTCGACGGCGTCCGCTACGCGCTCACGGGCTACGCCGAGACCGCGCTGCTCCCCGGCGCCCTCGGCCTCGCCGCGCTCGACTTGGCCCTATGGCTCCTGGCCTGGCGGCTTTTCGCCGTGGGCTACAAGGTGAAGCCGTAAGCGCTGAGGGTTACTTTCTCAAACGCCTCAGACGCTTGGCCAGGGTCCCGAGATGCGCGCCCAGGATGCGGATACCCGTCGTATCGCCAGGATCCTCACAGGACACGTCGAAGGCCGCGTCGGTAACGCCGAAGCGGGCGAGCGCGGACCGCGCCCAATGGACATCGGCGCCGAATTGCTTTTCATAGAGCGCTAGGTTTTCCCTGGTCTGCGCGGCCTGGTCCTCGGTATCGAAGAAGGGATCGCCGGTCACTCCGACGCCCAAATCGTCGTGCTCCCGCTCCCTGGCAAAGCTGACGATCGCGTTGGAGATTTCGGAAATTCTCTGCGCCACCTTGGGGCGCGAGGTCGGCTTTCCCGCCGACCAGGAATGTCCGAAAAGGGCGACCACCACGCCCGACAGGACGAGCGCGATCGCGTTGGTCTGGGTGTCGAGCCCGGGGATCACCGGGATGAGCGCGAGCGCAGCAACCTGGCGGTCGAACCCGGGAATCGCCCGGGCGACCGGATCCAGTTGTGCGAGATAATCCGGCTGGGCCAGGGTGTAGGCAGCGCCGTTCAGGAGCGCCCAGCCCCAACCAAACAGGATCGTCACGCTTCGCAGCATCCTCCAAGCCTCCGCGGCAACATAAGGTGTGGCGATTTTTCTCCGAGACTTCGCCACACCTTATGTTACCACACAAACGTTCATGAAACGTTTACGGTGATCGGGAAATAAGGATCTGAAAATAAAGGGAATTTCTTCTGCCTGCCGACGCCCTGCGAGATCGCCGGGGGTATGCCACCGAGGGCCTGGCCCGTGCCAAGTTTCCGGGCCGGAGGTTCGGTTGACAGGGCGGGCCTTTGCGCGAATAGTGCCCGCCTTTTTCCGGCGCCGGGCTGGGGATTTGCCCCACCTGGCGGACACGCCGAGGAGGATACCGTGAGCGAAGCCCTGATGCCGACCTATGCGCGCGCCGAGCTCGCCTTCGAGCGCGGCGAGGGCCCGTACCTCTTTGCAACCGACGGACGGCGCTACCTCGACTTCGCGGCAGGCATCGCGGTCAACGCGCTGGGCCATTCCCACCCGCACTTGGTGTCCGCACTCAAGGACCAGGCGGAAAAGCTTTGGCACTGCTCGAACCTCTACCGGATTCCGGCGGGCGAGCGCTTGGCCGAGCGGCTCTGCGAGCAGAGCTTCGCCGAGCGCGTGTTCTTCAGCAATTCCGGGGCCGAGGCGCTTGAATGCGGCTTCAAGCTGATCCGCAAGTACCACGACGATACCGGCAATCCGGGGCGCTACAAGGTCATCGGCTGCCAGGGCTCGTTCCACGGCCGCACCCTGGCCACGCTCTCGGCCGCCGGCAACCCGAAGTACCTCGAGGGCTTCCGGCCCGAGGTGCCGGGCTTCGTGCAGGTCGCCTTCGGCAACATGAACGAGCTGCGCGCGTCGATCGACGACGAGACCGCGGCGATCCTTGTTGAGCCGATCCAGGGCGAGGGCGGGATCCGGGCCGCGGAGATGGACTACATGAAGGCCCTGCGCCGGGTCTGCGACGAGTTCGGCTTGCTGCTGCTCCTCGACGAGGTGCAATGCGGCATGGGCCGCACCGGCAAGCTCTTCGCCCACGAGTGGGCGGAAATCGCACCCGACGTCATGGCGCTCGCCAAGGGCCTCGGCGGCGGCTTCCCGATCGGCGCCTGCCTGGCCACGGAGAAAGCCGCCGTCGGCATGACCGTCGGCACCCACGGCTCCACCTTCGGCGGCAATCCCTTGGCCATGGCGGTGGCCAACGCGGTGCTCGACGTGATGCTGGCCGAAGGCTTCCTGGAGGGCGTGCAAAAAACCGGCGATCTCTTGCGGGCGCGCCTGGAGGAGCTCGCCGCGCGCCACCCGGCGGTCCTTGCCGGATCGCGTGGCCGCGGCCTGATGCTCGGCCTCGAGTGCGTCGTGCCGGCCGGCGAGATGGTCGCCCGGCTTCGCGACGAGGGGCTCCTGACCGTCGGGGCCGCCGAGAACGTGGTGCGCATCGTGCCGCCGCTGATCATCGGCGAGGCGCAGGTGGCGGAGGCATTGGCCATCCTCGAGCGGGTCTCGGCCGGCTGGGCCGAGGCGGCGTGACATGAGCGGACCGAGGCATTTTCTCGACCTCGACCGGCTGGATGCCGGTACGTTGCGCGGCATCCTGGACCGGGGAATGGCTTGCAAGCGTGCAGGCGGCGCCGAGCGGCCGCTGGCCGGCAAGGCGCTGGCCATGATCTTCGAGAAGCCCTCGACCCGCACCCGGGTTTCCTTCGAGCGCGGCATCCAACAGCTCGGCGGCGCTGCTATCGTGCTCGAGCCGGCCAGCAGCCAACTCGGCCGTGGCGAGACCGTTGCCGACACCGCCCGCGTGCTGTCGCGCTATGTCGACGCGATCATGATCCGCACGACGTCCGAGGAGAAGCTGCTCGAAATGGCCGAGCACGCCAGCGTGCCGGTGATCAACGGCCTGACCGATCGCACCCATCCCTGCCAGCTGATGGCCGACGTCATGACCTTCGAGGAGCACCGCGGGCCGATCAAGGACCGGGTAGTCGCCTGGTCGGGCGACGGCAACAACATGGCAACCTCGTGGATCCACGCAGCGGTGCGCTTCGACTTCGAGTTGCGCCTGGCCTGTCCCGACCCGCTCGGACCACCTAAGGAAATGCTCGACTGGGCCGCCGCCGAGGGCGGGCGCGTCGTGGTGACACCCGAGGCCGAGGCCGCGGTCGCCGAGGCTGATGCCGTGGTAACCGACGTCTGGGTCTCGATGGGCGACGCCGAGGAGGAGGCCGGCGCCAAGGCGCGCCACAACCTGCTGCGCGGCTACCAGGTCGATGACCGGCTGATGGCCCTGGCCAAGCCGGACGCGATATTCATGCACTGCCTGCCGGCACACCGCGGCGAGGAAGTCAGGGCCTCGGTGATCGACGGTCCGCGCTCCGTGGTCTGGGACGAGGCCGAGAACCGCTTGCACGCGCAGAAGGGGATTCTGCTCTGGTGTCTCGCCTGACGGCCGTCAGCGACCTGATCCAGCCCTTCGTGCTCGAGGTGCCGGCCCTGCGCGGCCGGCTGGTTCGCCTCGGGCCGCTTGTCGATACGGTGCTGTCGCACCACGACTACCCGCCATCGGTGGCGGTGCTGCTGGGCGAGATGCTGGCCCTGGCCGGCGTCCTGTCAAGCACGCTCAAGTTCGACGGCGTGTTCACCTTGCAGACCAAGGGCGACGGACCCGTGGGCCTGGCCGTGGTCGACATGACGACAGAGGGCGAGATGCGCGCCTACGCCGAGTTCGACGCGGCGCGCCTCGCCGGGCCGGCCGCGGCGCCCGACAGCCACGGCGCCAGCGCGCGGGCCCTGCTGGGCGAAGGTTACATCGCCTTCACGGTGGACCAGGGCCCGCACACCGAGCGATACCAGGGCATCGTCGAGCTGCGTGGTGGCACGCTGGCCGACTGCCTGCAGCATTACTTCCGCCAATCCGAGCAGCTCAAGACGGCGGTTAAGCTGGCCGCTGGCCGCATCGACGGCAGCTGGCGGGCCGGCGGTCTGCTCCTCCAGCAACTGCCCGAAACCGAGGCCGAGGCCGAGGCCGACGCCGCCGCATTGGCGAACGACGAGGAGGACAATTGGCGGCGTGCCGTGGTGCTCATGGCGAGCTGCACGGAGTATGAGCTGCTTGACCCGGCGCTGCCGGACCACGACCTGCTGTTCCGACTGTTTCACGACGAGCGTGTCCGGGTCTACCGAGGGCGGCCGCTGACCACCGGCTGCCGCTGCTCGCAGGAGCGCCTGCAGCGGATCCTGCGCTCGCTCCCGCGCGACGAGGTGACGGAGATGATGGTCGGCGGCGAAGTGATCATGACCTGCCAGTTCTGCAACGCGGAGTACCGCTTCGACCAGGCGGCGCTCGAGCGGATCTACGCGCCTTGATCCCACGCGAATCGCGGCGTATTGATTTTCCGGGGATGCCATTCTCTTAGCGGTCAAACGGGAGGCCAACCATGCTCCGTCTTTCCAGACTCCTCGTTGCCATGCTGCTGCCGGTCGCGGGTCTGGCGCTTTCCGCCTGCGAGCTGACCCCGCCCAGTGGCGACTTTCCCGAGCTGACCTACGGCCACCTCACGCCGCTGCGCTTCGACGTGGCTTCGGTGGAGGTCGAGCAGGCCTACCAGCCCTCGTCCGAGGCGCCCAACGTAGAGCTGCTGTTCCCGGTGCGCCCGGGCCAAGCGGCGGCCAACTGGGGGCGCGACCGCCTGCAGGCCGTCGGCGCGTCGCGCCGGATGCGCTATATCGTACGCGAGGCCCCGGTGATCGAGACCGCGCTCGAGACCAAGAGCGGGTTGACCGGCGTGGTCACCAGGGACCAGTCGGAGCGCTACGAGGCGCGCCTGACCGTCGAGGTGGAGATCCTCGACGACGGCGGCCGGACGGAGGGTAACGCCATGGCCCGGGTTGTCCGTTCCATAACCGTGCCCGAAAACGCCACGCTGCACGAGCGCGAAGAGGTCTGGTACCGATTGACCCAGAAGGTGATGAACGACATGAACACCCAGCTGGAGGAAACCCTGAAAAGGATCTTATTCCGCTACCTGCGCTGAGTGTGCAGGCCCCGGGCCGTGGCTGGAAAAGACCCTATTTAAAGGGCCTGTTAAGCGATTTGCCCCAAGCTGGGGCCTTGTTCCCCAGGGGAAAGGCCCGGGCGATGCGGTATGTCTTGTTCGCCGTCGGTACGCTCGTCGTCATGGCGGGCGCACTGGTTTTCATCAAGTGGGACTCGATCACGGAATCCTACGACGAAATGGTCGCCATGGCCGCCGAGGTCGCCGTCGAGAGCGGAAACCAGATGGGCCAAGGCGCCTATCATCTGACCCAGTGCGGCCGCCCCAACTACATGACGGACCTCCGCGAATCGATGGACCAGCTGGACCAGGTGTCGACGGAATTCCAGACCAATATGAAGGCCGCGTTCGAAGCCGGCATCGAAGAGGCCCGGGCTGCGAACATCGACTATAGCGAGGAGTTCTGCGAACGGCTGCTGTCGGAGGTCGATGCGGCCGATTGACGGTCGCGGCCGGGTCGCGAGCAGGCGACCAGCGTCAGCTTCCCGGTGAGAGGCAGCGGGCGAGCGACGAGGCAAGCCCGCGAATTAGCCCGAAGTAGGCATCCGGTCCCGCGGGCAGTGCGATCCCGAGGGGGTCTAGCACGCCGGTCCTGGCGGCCGTGCCCGATATCACCGTGTCGACCAGCGCCGGCCGGAACTGCGGCTCGGTGAACACGCAGACCGCCCCGACTTCCGCGATCCTAGCGCGGATTTCGGCGAGGCGCCGGGCACCTGGGGGACGGTCCGGACTTACGGCCACCGAGCCGACGGCGTTGAGGGCGTAGCGCCGCTCGAAATACTGGTAGGCATCGTGGAACACGACATAGGGGCGCTCACGGACCGGTGCGAGCTGGCTGGCGATTTCGCTGTCGAGGGCCTCGATCCCGGCTATAAGTCCTTGCCCGTTGCGCCGGTAGCGGTCGGCGTTTTCCGGGTCCACCCGAATCAGCGCCGCGACGGCGGCGCGTGCGATACTGACAGCGTTGCGCGGGTCCAGCCAGAGATGCGGGTCGGCCGGGCCACCCGGCTTCTCTGTGTGCTCGTCCACGAGATATCCGGCCTCTTCGCCCTGGCTGTCCCAGGCGCCGCCCCGGCGGACCGGCAGCAGCCGAACCCCGGCGGCCTCGGACAGCGCGATGACCTTGGCCTGCCCGGCCAGCGCAGCGAGCGGCCGGGCGAGGAAGGTCTCGAGCTGCCCGCCGATCCAGAACACCAGCTCGGCCTCGCTGAGCGCCCGCGCCTCGGATGGCCGCAGGCTGTAGCCGTGTGGCGAGCCGCCACGCCTCATCAATAGGACCGGCGCGCCGACCCCCTCCATCACGCCGGCGATCAGGGCATGCACCGGCATGATGCTCGCGACCACCTTGGGCGCCGCCGCCGCAGGTCCCACCGCCCAAGCGAACGCGATCAGCGCCGCCGCCAGGAGGCCCCCTGAGGACGACGCCTGGCGCCAACGCGCGCTCCGTGTTCCGGTGTCCGCCATGCCCTCGGCTCTAGATTGCGTTCCAGATATGCTATGTTATATCCTTACAAATCAAAGTTGGAGTCGCCAAGTCAAAGGGACAGGAAAGGCGGATGGACCGTTTCAACCGCGTCTCGGCCGCTCCCTTCTCCGCCGGGGAGCATGACCATGCGGCCTGCATCGCCGGAGCGGTGAAGAGCGCTCAGCGGATTTGCGCGCGCCGCGGCGTTCGCCTGACCAGGCTGCGGCAGCGGGTGCTGGAGCTGGTCTGGTCGAGCCATGCCCCGGTCGGCGCCTATGATCTGCTCAGGCGACTCAGCCGGGAGCATGACGGCGCGGCGCCACCGACGGTCTACCGGGCGCTGGACTTCCTGTTGGAGCAGGGCCTTGTGCACCGTATCGAAAGCCGCAACGCCTTCGTCGGCTGCGCCGACCCGGCCGAGTCGCATGCCGGACAGTTCCTGATCTGCCGTGACTGCGGCAGCGCGGCGGAGATGCACGACCGGCGGGTCAACCGGGCGATCAACCGCGGAGCCGCGGAACTAGGCTTCTTCGTCGAGGCCAAGACCGTCGAAGTGAGCGGCGTCTGCCCGGCCTGCCGCGCCGCGGAGGGAGCTTCAGCAGGTGCCCGGTGAGCCGCCCGCGACGGTCGGAGGTCAGGGCGAACCGTTGGTCTCGGTATCGCAGGTCGAGGTGGATTTCGACGGCAGGACAGTGCTTTCGGCCGTCGACCTAGCGGTCCATGCCGGCGAGATCCTGACTCTGATCGGCCCGAACGGCTCGGGCAAGACGACGCTGATCCGGGTCGTCCTCGGACTGCTCAAACCCGAGTCCGGAAGGGTCACGCGGCAGGCCGGACTGCGGATCGGATACATCCCGCAGCGCCTGCACGTCGACGAGACCCTGCCGCTCACGGTTGAACGCTTCCTGAGACTCTGCGCCCCGCGGGCGCGCGGCCAGTTTTCCAAGGTACTGGCCGAGGTAGGCGCCGGTCATCTGCTGGACAGCCCCTTCCAGACGGTCTCGGGCGGCGAGTTGAAGCGGATCCTGCTGGCCCAGGCGCTGCTCAGGGATCCGGACCTGCTGGTGCTCGACGAGCCCAGCGCCGGAGTCGACGTCACCGGCCAGGCGGAGCTCTACGCGCTGATCAAGTCGATCCGGGACAGCCGGCGCTGCGGCGTGCTTCTGGTGTCGCACGACCTGCACCTGGTGATGGCGGCGACCGATCGGGTGGTCTGTCTCAATCACCACGTCTGCTGCACCGGCCGGCCCGAGGCGGTGAGCCGGGACCCGGAATACCTCGCGCTGTTCGGGCCGGAGCTGGCCGGGCGCCTCGCGGTCTACACCCACGAGCACGATCACCGCCACGGCCTGTCCGGGGACCTGGTCGAGGGAGAGGAACAGGCGCCGGCCGTGGAACACACCCATGGCTGACTTCGTCCTGCGCGCGCTCTTGGCTGGCATCGGGGTCGCGCTGGTCTCCGGGGCGCTCGGGTGCTTCCTGGTCTGGCGTCGCATGGCCTATTTCGGCGCAACCTTGGCCCATTCCGCCCTGCTCGGCGTCGCGCTCGGCCTGCTGTTCGAAATCGACCTGAACCTCGGCATCCTGGCCGTCTGCGTTGCGGTCTCCGCTCTACTCGTCGGCCTGCGGTTCCGAGGAGGGCTCGCCACCGATACCCTGCTCGGGATCCTGGCCCACGGCACCCTGGCGTTCGGCCTGGTCGCGATCGCCTTCATGGAGACGCTGCGCATCGACCTGATGGCCTATCTCTTCGGGGACATCCTGGCGGTGACGGCGGGTGACCTGCTCTGGATCTACATCGGGGGCCTGGCGGTCTTGGCCGGGCTGGTCGCATTGTGGCGACCGCTCTTGTTCATCACCGTGCATGAGGAGCTGGCTCGGGTCGACGGCATTCCGACGGGCGCGGTCCGCCTCGCCTTCATGCTCCTTGTCTCGATCGTCATCGCGATCGCCATGAAGATCGTCGGGGTTCTGCTCATCATATCGATGCTGATCATCCCGGCCGCCGCCGCCCGGCGCCTCGCCGCGACGCCCGAGCAGATGGCGCTCTTCGCCTCGGCGATCGGCTGCCTGGCGGTGGCCGGGGGGCTGGCCTCCTCGATGACATGGGACACCCCGGCCGGCCCGTCGATCGTGATGGTGGCGACCGGACTGTTCTTCCTGATGCTGTTGCTGCCCCGCCGCAAGGCGGGCGGCGATCGAGTGCAGAGGGAAACGGAGTAGCCCCAAAGGTCGTTGAAAACGACCTTCTGTATCAGTGCTTGCCCTCGTTGCCTCGGCAGGAGTCGGGCGCCGGCCAAACGACTTGGCTCTCGAAGCGGCCCCCATCAGTCTCCTCGATCTGCATCGGCGGCGCCGTCGCAAGCCGCGCGGCGTTGCGGCGCTCCTGAACGATTTCGGCGAGGATCGAGAGTGCGATTTCTTCCGGCGTGGCAGCTCCGATATCGAGCCCGGCGGGAGCCCGCAGGCTCTCCACACGCGCGGTCGGCATTCCCTGGTCGATCATCGCCGACTTCAGTGTCGCCGCTTTGCGACGACTGCCGACGAAGGCGACATAGGGCGCATCACAGGAGAGGGCCGCGGCGAGCGCTTCCCGGTCCCGCTTGCCCTGCGTGGCGACAACGACGAAGCTGGTCCCGACCCGGGCCGCGCCGGAGAGGTCGAACCCCGCGATCCATGCATCGGCCTCTCCAAAACCCGGCTGGTCCTCGACGAGGGCGGCCACTGTTACGGCGAAGCCCGAGCGGCGGCCGAGGGCGGCGAGCGCCCGCGCGGTCGGCGAGGCGCCGGCAACGATCAAGGACGGACGCGGCAAGATCGCTTCGACGAACAGCTCGATCGTTCCGCCGCTGGGGCAACCGCTCTTGTGAATCTCCACGCCCGTGGTTTCCACGGCGTCCGGCAGACGCTCCTTGGGATAAACGCGAACCAAGCGAGGTCGCCCGTCGAGGAGCGCGTCGCTGGCCGCTTTCCGGACCGCGCCCTGGGTACAGCCGCCGCCGATCCAGCCCACCATGGAGCCATCGGCACGGATCACCGCCTTGGCCCCCGCCTTGGCGGCGGTCGCGTCCTCGGTCCGCACGACCGTCGCAAGGGCAAATGGCCGGCCATCGCCTTTCATTCGCGCCATGCAGTCGATGATATCTTCGCGCTCGTCGCTCATCCGTTTCCTCCCGCTCCGCGCCGGTTTCACAGCTTCGCCAGATAGGGTTCAAGCGCCGCCAGGCTCTGCAGATCGTGGGCCGGCGCAAAGAGGTCCACATAGGGTAGGGCGGCGGACATGCCCTTCGCGACTGGCTCATAATCCGTCCAGCCGATCATCGGGTTGAGCCAAACGATCCTCTTGGCACGCCGCTTCAATTGCCTCATTTCCGCCGCCAGGCGTTCCGGCGGGCCGGTATCGTAGCCGTCACTGACGATGATGACGGCCGTCCGCGATCTGATCACGCTTGCCGCATAGCTGCGATTGAAGGTCGCCAGGCTCTCGCCGATCTTCGTCCCGCCATCCCAGCCGGACGCCATCAAAGCCATGCGTTCCAGCGCCTTCTTGGTGTCGCGCTCGCGCAGCGCGGCGCTGATGTGGATGAGACGCGTATGGAACACGAAGGCCTCGGCCTCGCGGAAGTGGTCGAGGACGCCGCGGATGAACCGCACGAAGAAGGTGCTGTAGAGGCTCATGGAGCCGCTGGCATCGAGGATCACCACGAGGCGTAGCGGCTTCGGCCAGCGTTTGCGGTACGCGAGCTTCATGGGTGTACCGCCGAAACGGATCGAGTTGTGGATCACCCGGCGCAGGTCGAGGCGCCGGCCGCGCCGACGTTGCCGCTCGCGGCGGGTCAGGCGATACCGCATGCGGGCCGCAAGGCGTTCGCTCAGGTCGGTGACCCGGGCCAATTCCTCCGGGTCGTTGATGTGGCGCAGGTCGGTCGCGGCCAGGGACTCCGTGCTGCCGGCGCCACCGCGACGGCCATCGCCACCCTCCGCCTCTAGTCCCTCGCCGCGCTGGCTGCGCAGAACCGGGCCGAGCGGCCCGGCCGGGAACAGGCCACCCGGCAGACCCGCCTGTGGGCCGCGCGCCTTCTGGCCGGCGACCCGTGAAGCCTGCTTTCGCCCGCGGCCCAGCCAATAGAGGTCGAAGATCTGGTCGAAGCGCCGCCAATCGGTGCGCGAGGCGCAGAGCAGGCTGCGGAAGGCCCAGCGGACCGCGTCCCGCCGGCCCAGTTCGACCGCGCGCACCACGCGCAGCCCGTCGACGGCCTCGGGCAGGCCGACCGGAAAGCCGTTGTCTCGCAGGACGCGCAGGAATCCGACGACACGCCGGGCGAGCAGCCGGCCGCCGCTAGCGGTACCCAGGATCTCGACGGCCACGCTCATACCGCCCTGCCGGCCAGGCGCTCGACCACCTCGAGGGGGACGACGGTTTGGTCCTCCTGGGTCTTGAGCAGGCACATCAGGCTTTCGTGAAGCGCCTCGGGCTCGCTGCGCAGGTCCCTGACACCCAAACCCACGAGCGCCGCTGCCCAATCGAGCGTCTCGGCCACGCCCGGCTTCTTGCGCAGATCCTCCTTGCGCAGCGCCTGCACGAAACGCACGACCTGCGCGGCCAGGGCCTGCTCGATACCCGGCAGGCGGGCCAGCACGATCCTGAGCTCCTTGTCCTCGCCGGGGAAGTCCACGTAATGGTAGAGGCACCGTCGCCGGAGCGCGTCCGAGAGCTCGCGCGTGCCGTTGGAAGTCAGCACGACGTAAGGAATGGCTGTGGCCGTGACCGTGCCGAGCTCCGGGATACTGATCTGGAAGTCGGACAACACCTCCAGGAGATAGGCCTCGAACTCCTCGTCGGCCCGATCGATTTCGTCGACCAGCAGGACCGGCGGCTCGGCCATTGAGATCGCCTTGAGAAGCGGACGCTTGAGGAGAAAGTCTTCGTCGAAGATGTGCCGCTCCTTCTCCTCGGCCGAGCGCTCTTCGCTCTCCCAGATCTTGATGGCGAGCAGCTGTCGCTGGTAGTCCCACTCGTAGACCGCGGCGCTGGCGTCCAGGCCCTCGTAGCACTGCAAACGGATGAGCGGCGCGGCCAGGACCGCAGCCAGGGCCTTGGCGACCTCGGTCTTGCCGACCCCGGCCTCGCCCTCGAGCAGCAGGGGCCGACCGAGCTGCTGCATCAGCACGATGGCCGTCGCCAGCTGCGGGTCCGCCACGTAGCCGACTCCGCCCAGCCGCCCCAGCACCTCCTCGCGGCTCAGTGTCATTCAGGCACCCTCATGACCGCACCCGCCGCCGCGCGAGGACGGCGTCGTTCCGCGCAGTGGTCGAGCGGTCTGCCTCATTCGCCGATGCCGAGCGCCTGGCACTGCTTCCAGACCCGCCACGGCGTGTGGGGCATGGGCATGTGGCTGACGCCCAGGTGGGCGAAGGCATCGACCACCGCGTTGGAAAAGGCCGAGACGCCGCCCACGTTCGGGCTCTCACCCACGCCTTTCGCGCCGATCGGATGGTGCGGCGAGGGCGTGACCGTGAAGTCGGTCTCCCAGACCGGCGTCTCCACCGCGGTCGGCAAGAAATAGTCCATGAAGCTCGCGCCCTGGATGTTGCCGGTCTCGTCGAAGGTCAGCTCCTGGCCCATGGCGATGGCGAAGGCCTCGGTCAGGCCGCCGTGCACCTGGCCCTCGATGACCATGGGGTTGATGCGCGTGCCGCAGTCGTCGAGCGCGTAGAAGCGCCGCACCTTGACCTCGCCGGTCAGGCGGTCGACATCGACCACGCAGAGATAGGCGCCGAAGGGATAGGTGAAGTTGGGCGGGTCGTAGTAGTTGACCGCTTCCAAGCCGGGCTCGAGGCCCTCCGGCAGGTTCTGGTAGGCGGCGAAGGCGATCTCCTTCATTGTCGCCGCCTTCTCGGGCAGGCCCTTGACCTTGAAGCGGTCGACCTCCCACTCCAGGTCCTTCTCGCCGACCTCCAGCATGTGGGCGGCAATCTTTTGGGCCTTGGCCTTGATCTTGCGCGCCGCCTGGGCCGCCGCCGCGCCCGCCACCGGGGTCGAGCGCGAGCCGTAGGTGCCGAGCCCATAGGGCGCGGTATCGGTATCCCCCTCCTCCACGGTGATGTCGTCCGAAGGGATGCCGAGCTCGGTGGCGAGGATCTGGGCATAGGTCGTCTCATGGCCCTGGCCCTGCGATTTGGTGCCGAGCCGTGCGATCGCAGAACCGGTCGGATGGATGCGGATCTCGCAGGAATCGAACATGCCGATGCCCAGGATGTCGCAGTTGCGGCTGGGCCCCGCCCCGACGATCTCGGTGAAGGTGGCAAGGCCGATGCCCATCAGCTCGCCACGCTTGCGCTTCTCCGCCTGCTCCTCGAGCAGACCCTTGTAGTCGACCGCCTCCAGTACCTTGTTCAGCGCCGTCGGGTAGTCGCCGCTGTCGTACTCCCAGTCGAGGCAGGAGGTGTAGGGGAACTGCTCCGGCGTGACGAAGTTCCTGAGCCGGATCTCGGCCTTGTCCAGGCCGACCTTCTGGGCCAGCACGTCGACCATGCGTTCGATCAGATAGGACGCCTCGGTCACCCGGAAAGAGCACCGATAGGCCACGCCGCCCGGCGCCTTGTTGGTATAGACGCCGTCGACCGCGATATGGGCCGAGGGAATATCGTAGCTGCCGGTCACGATGCTGAACAGCCCGGCCGGCCATTTGCTCGGTTGGGCGTGCGCGTTGAAGGCGCCGTGGTCGGCCAGCACGTGGACGCGAATCGCCGCGATGCGGCCATTGCTGTCGGCGGCCAACTCGCCCGTCATGTGGTAGTCGCGCGCAAAGGCCGTGGTCGAGAGGTTGTCGATGCGGCCTTCCACCCACTTGACCGGCCGGCCCAGTACGATCGTGCCCACGGTGGCGCAGACATAGCCCGGGTAGGCCCCGACCTTGTTGCCGAAGCCGCCGCCGATATCCGGCGCGATGACACGGATCTTGTGCTCCGGCAGGCCCGCGATCAGCGAAACCACGGTGCGCACCACGTGAGGCGCCTGAAAGGTGCCGTAAAGCGTCAGCTCGCCCCTGACCGGATCCATCGAGGCGACGCAGCCGCAGGGCTCGAGCGGGCAGGGATGGACACGCTGATAGAAGATCTCCTCCTTGATCGTGACGGCGGCGCCCGAGAAGGCTTGGTCGGCCGCATCCTTGTCGCCGACATCCCAGGTGAAGATGTGGTTCGGGTGCCTGCGCGTACCCTGACCCACGTTGTCCTTGTCCTCGACGTCCTCGCGCAGCACCGGCGCGTCCTCGGCCAGTGCCTGCTTGGGGTCGACCAGGACCGGTAGGTCTTCGTAATCGACCTCGACCGCCTGGATTCCGTCGGAGACCGCATAGCGGTCCTCGCCGATTACGAAGGCGACCTCCTGGTTCTGGAAGTGGACCTTCTCGTCGGCCAGGACGGCCTGGGTATCGCCGGCCAGGGTCGGCATCCAGTGCAGGTTGAGCGGCTTCAGGTCGTCGGCGGTCAGCACGGCGAGCACGCCGGGCACGGCCTTGGCCGCCGCGGTGTCGATCGACTTGACGCGGGCATGCGCGTAGGGGCTGCGCACGAAGTCGCCGAACACCTGGCCCGGCAGCTTGATGTCGTCGACGTAGTTGCCCTTGCCCTGGATGAACCGGATGTCCTCCTTGCGCTTGCGCGCGCAGCCGATGCCGCCGAGGGTCGCCTCACGTTCCTCCAGGGTCATTTCCGTTGCGTCGGTCATTACTCGGCGGCCTCCTGTTGCGCATTCAGCTTGTCGGCGGCGTAGCGCACCGCCTTGACGATGTTCTGATAGCCGGTGCAGCGGCAGAGGTTTCCGGACAGCTCCCAGCGGATCTCTTCGTCGCTCGGGTTCGCGTTCTCCCGCAGCAGCCGGTGGGCCCGCATGATCATGCCCGGCGTGCAGTAACCGCACTGCAGGCCGTGCTCCTGCATAAAGCCTTCCTGTAGGGCGGAGAGGCTGCCGTCGGCATTGGCCATGCCCTCGACCGTCGTGATCTCCGCGCCTTCGGCTTGCACGGCAAAGACCGTGCAGGACTTCACAGACATGCCGTCGAGATCGATGGTACAGGCGCCGCAGTGCGAGGTCTCGCAACCTACGTGCGGCCCGGTCAGGTTCAGCTTCTCACGCAGGAAGTGGACCAGCAGCAGGCGCGGTTCCACCAACTCATCGACCGCCCGACCGTTGACCGTCATCTTCACGGGAATCTTGCTCATCGTGCTCGGAGCCTCCCTATCAAGCTTGTGCGCGGGCCAGCGCCCGCTCGACCGCGCGGCGGACCATGACGCCGGTCACGTGGGTCCGGTACTCCTCCGGGCCGCGCATGTCGGCCACCGGCTCGGCGATGTCCTTGGCCGCCTCGACCGCCCTGGCGACCGCCGCCTCGTCGACCTTGGTGCCGACCAGCGCCTGGCCGGCGGCCTCGGCGAAGAGCGGCGTCTGTCCGACGTTGGTGAGCGCGATCGACGCGCTCTCGCAGCTGCCGCCGCTCATGGTCAGGACCACTGCCGCCGCCGCGGTGGCGTAGTCGCCCACCTTCCGCTTCAACTTCTCGTAGGCGTAGCCGTGGCCGGCCGGCGGTATCGGGAGGCTGACCGCGGTCAGGAGCTCGTCCTCCGCGCGTGCCGTGAAGTAGGCCGCCTCGTAGAAGTCCCGCGCCGGGACCTCCCGCTCGCCCTTCGGCCCGCGCAGGACGAAGCTGGCATCCAGGCACTGCATGACCGCAGGCATATCGTTGCCGGGATCGCCGTTGGCGACGTTGCCGCCCAGGGTGCCGCAATAGCGCACCTGCGGGTCGGCGATCAACAGCGCGGCCTCGCGCAGGATCGGACAGGCTTCGGCCAGCAACTCCGAGGCGACCACCTCCTGTTGCGTGGTCATGGCGCCGATCTCGATGCACCGCCCGGCCGGCCGAATGCCCTTGAGACTGACCAGGTCCCGCAGGTCGATGAGATGACCGGGCTCCGCCAGTCGCAGTTTCATCATCGGGATCAGGCTGTGCCCGCCCGCGATCACACGCCCCTCGTCGCCGTGTCGCGACATCAGCGCGATTGCCTCATCGACCGAAGTCGGCCGATGATACTCGAAGGCTCCAGGAATCAAGGCTTCCTCCCATGGGTTTTTTGTTCTTCGTATGGCGTCTTCGCGCCATAGGTTCATTATCTGGGTTATGAGAACGAATCGCAACCGGAGATATGGAAATGGCCTCCGCCCGCCAGGAGCCGCAAGCGCCCGGGAACTTGGATCTTGTCAATTATATAAGCAAAATCAAAGATCTGGTGGCGGTGCAGGCAGTCTTGAGCGAACTCGTCTCCAAGCTCTTGCGTCGCCGGCCTTGGCGCGAATTACCGCAAGCGCCGTTTGGCGAAGGCGTGACCGGAGCCTGACTTGAGGTAGCGCTCGAACGATTCCGCCTTCATCCTGTCCGAAAAGGCCACATAGGTCACAAGATGCCACGGTCTGAACTTGGAGGTATGGGTAGACTTACCGGAGTTGTGGTCCTCTAACCGTTGCTTGAGGTCTGCCGTCAGACCGACAGAACGATGCGTGGGCGTTTGCTTGCTTTCGATCAAGTAGACATAATGCATGGTGGCAGCCCTTCTTCGCTAAAGCTTCGAAGGGCATCCTGCTTCGCGTCGATGATGAACGGCAATCCTGCGAAGCGCGTCAGCGCGAAGCAGGATGGCGGAGGGGGTGGGATTCGAACCCACGAGACGGTTTCCCGCCCACACGCGTTCCAGGCGTGCGCCTTAAGCCACTCGGCCACCCCTCCGGTCAAGCGCGCGGCGCGCAACCTAGCCGACCGCGCCGTGCGTTGCAACGTCGCAAGCCCACCGTCGCGCGGGCCTGCGGCATAAATAAGGTCCTACAATATTCTAACAATAGTGCCCCAGCTTTGTCACACATGAAACCGAGTATTTTAGTATATACTTGTTTTGTCTGGTTAAATATTGAGGGTATTCGAGAAGATGTTTCCACGGCGTGTCGTGATCATGGGACCATCGGACCGGTGTGTTAAGGGAGTTGCAGGTCATGTCTAGCACAGTACGCACCCTTGGCTGGCTGCTCATCCTCCTGGCGACCGCAGCGCTGGGCTGGGAACTCTATGCGCTGGCCGAGACCGGCAATTTCCAGCTATCGTCCCTCGGCGAGCTCTGGCACGATTTGCACCCGGAAAGCCTCGGCGTCGTCCAGGGCACGCTGGAAGGGCATGTTTCGACAACGCTCTGGGACGGGCTTCTGGCCCCCTTGCTGCTCCGGGATGCCGTCCTGGTCTTCGCGCTGCCCGGCCTCCTGCTGGCCTCCCTGCCCGGTCTGGTCGAAGCGATCAACCGCATGGGCGAGCCCGAGATGGCTTGACCGCCGCTACCGACAATCCTAGTCCGGTCCGGCGCGTGAAGGTCGAATATGCGCGATCTAACCTGATTTACCTGGTAATAAGATTGCCAAGGAACCGCAATATCATGCCTTCCTGCGCGCCTTTGGCCTGACGCCGGGGGCCGTGCCGCCGCGGTGCTATGGGAGTAACATCCGATGTCCCTCATGGTTCGGTTCGTAGGCTGGACGTTGCTTTGTCTGTCCTTCGCCATATTGGGCTGGGAGCTTTACCAGTTGGCCGATACCGGCAAGTTGATGTTGTCGTCATGGGGCGAGCTGTGGTTCTCGCTGCATCCTTCCAGCCTCAACTTCTATCAAGCGGTGGTCGAGCGCTATATCTCGACCAAACTGTGGGACCAGGTCCTGGCGCCCATGCTGTTGTGGGACGCCTTCATGGTCTTCGCGGTGCCCGGTGTCGTGCTGGCCGCCCTGCCCCGGGTCATCCAGATCTTCACCCGCCGGGACGCCGCATACAGAGGCGACTGAGCCGGGGGTCGGGCCACACGTGGGCACAGGGCCTGGCGAGACAAGATAAGGCCGGGCGCCTGCGCCGCCTGTTCGGTAGCCGACGGTAGGTCCAATGTCCCTCGATTGCCGAAAAATATGAAGCAGTTGTTAAGGCCCGACGGATAGGTTGTGATCATTGGGGGCGGCCTCGCGCCACCTCGTGATCGGGGAAACGGGCGTCTGTTGCAGGAAGGAGATTGCATCATGCGCTACGCTGTCGGAATCGGTTACCTCTTGATCGCCGTTGGATTGGGTGCGCTGGCCTGGGACCTGTACTTCCTGTCGCTGGCCGGCCACTTCAAGCTGTCCAGCTGGGGCGAGTTCTGGTACGGGGTCCACTCACCCAGCCTGAGCGCCCTTAAGACCGGGGTCGAAAGCCACCTTTCGGTCGGGCTTTGGAATGGTGTCATTGCCCCCTTAATGAAGGCACCGGCGCTTCTGCTCTTCGGGCTCCCGGGCGCCATCCTGGCGAGCCTGCCCTGGACACTGCCAAAGCTGAGAAACATGAGGACCCTGCGGCGGGCCTAGCTGCGGGTCAATCGTCGCTCATCCTGAGGGCGGCGATGAAGGCGGACTGCGGGATCTCGACCTGGCCGAACTGGCGCATGCGCTTCTTGCCGGCCTTCTGCTTCTCCAGCAGCTTGCGCTTCCGGGTCACGTCGCCGCCATAGCACTTGGCGGTCACGTCCTTCCTGAGCGCGCCGACCGTCTCGCGGGCGACGACCTTGCCGCCGATCGCGGCCTGTATCGCGATCTTGAACAGCTGGCGCGGGATCAGCTCCTTCAGGCGCTGGCACAGCGCCCGGCCGCGCGGCTCGGCCTGGCCGCGGTGCACGATCATGGCAAGCGCGTCGACCGGCTCGCCGTTGACCAGGATCGAGACCTTGGCGAGATCGCCCTCGCGGTACCGGTCGAGCTGATAGTCGAAGCTGGCATAGCCGCGCGAGACCGACTTCAGCCGGTCGTAGAAGTCGAAGACCACCTCGTTGAGCGGCAGCCGGTAGACGACCATGGCCCGGTTGCCGGCATAGGTGAGATCGAGCTGCTCGCCGCGCCGGTCCTCGCAGAGCTTCAGGACCGCGCCCAGATAGTCGTCGGGCACCAGGATCGTCGCCTTGATCCAGGGCTCCTCGATGGTCTTGAGCTTGACCGGGTCGGGCATGTCGACCGGGTTGTGCAGCTCCTTCATGGTCCCGTCGGTCAGATGCACCTTGTAGACCACGCTGGGCGCCGTCGTGATCAGGTCGAGCGAGAACTCGCGCTCGAGGCGCTCCTGGATGATCTCCAGGTGCAGCAGGCCGAGGAAGCCGCAGCGGAAGCCGAAGCCCAGCGCCACCGAGGTCTCGGGCTCGTATTCGAAGCTGGCGTCGTTGAGCGCCAGCTTGGCGAGGCTCTCGCGCAGCATCTCGTAGTCGGCGGCATCGGCCGGGAACAGGCCGCAGAACACCACCGGCACGCTCGGATTGAAGCCCGGCAATGGCTCGGTGGCCTGATGCCGCTCGCCGGTCAGGGTGTCGCCGACCTGGCAGTCCGCGACGCTCTTGATGCTGGCGGTCAGGAAGCCGATCTCGCCGGGGCCGAGCTCGGCCATCTTGGTCATCTTGGGCGTGAAGACGCCGACACGGTCGACCTGATGTACCGCGCCGGTCGCCATCATGCGGATCTTCATGCCGGCCTTGAGGTGCCCGTCGACCACCCGGACCAGCGTGATGACCCCGAGGTAGGCGTCGTACCAGGAGTCGACCAGCAGGGCCTTGAGCGGCGCTTTCATTTCGCCTTGGGGCGGAGGCAGGCGCTTGACCAGCGCCTCGAGCACCTCGGGCACGCCTTGGCCGGTCTTGGCCGAGATCGGCACCGCCTCGGAGGCGTCCAGACCGATCACCTCCTCGATCTGCTCCTTGACCCGCTCGGGCTCGGCCGCCGGCAGGTCGATCTTGTTCAGCACCGTGACGACCTCGTGGTCGTGGTCGATCGCCTGGTAGACGTTGGCGAGCGTCTGGGCCTCAACCCCCTGGCTGGCGTCGACCAGCAGCAGCGAGCCCTCGCAGGCCGAGAGGCTGCGCGAGACCTCGTAGGCGAAGTCGACGTGGCCCGGCGTGTCGATCAGGTTGAGCTGGTAGGTCTCGCCGTCTGCGGCCTGATAGGTCAGGCGCACGGTCTGGGCCTTGATCGTGATGCCGCGCTCGCGCTCCAGTTCCATGGAGTCGAGCACCTGCTCCTTCATCTCGCGCTCGGCGAGGCCGCCGCAGAGCTGGATCATGCGGTCGGCGAGCGTCGACTTGCCGTGGTCGATATGGGCGATGATCGCGAAGTTGCGGATATGCGCGAGGTCGGTCATTCGAGACTTAAGGCTCCATGAGGCTGTGGGCCGGGCCTCGCCCCTCGTGCTTCGACAAGCTCAGCATGAGGGGCTCGTTGCGGGCCCCTCATCCCGAGCCTGTCGAGGGACGAAGCACGAGGGCCGCGGACGCGGCGTGGCTATAACACCGGGCGGCCGAAGCGCCAAGGGCCGCGGTGCCGCGAGGTCGGCCAAGCAAAAGCGGCGATATGAACGGGACGAGCCCATATACGGTAATTATCTGTTGTTTTTCAATAGGTTGCGTGGCGTTCCTCGTGTTAGGATCGGCTTGTAAGCCTTTGAAAACAAAAAGATCTTATGGCAGAGGCATAGAGACACGGGGTCCTCCATCACGTCATCACCGGGCCGCGACCCGGTGATCCGGGACGGCCTCGGCGGCCGGCACCGGCCTGGATTGCCGGGTCGACGCCACGGAGGCGCCCCTGTTCGCTTGCCTGCCACGACGGCATGGCATGAGTTTGTTTCCGACTATTGCCGTGGTATAGGGTATATATCCTATTCCCGCCGAGAATCAAGGCTTGGAGCGATGGATCTCGAGGGGGCGGCGGCGGGCGGCGAGGCGCTCCCGGCGCCCCGGCTCGAGCCCGGCCTGTCGGACAGCCCGCCGAGTGACCCTTCGCGCGACTCGGACGACCTGCTAAAAGGACCGCCATGCTACGCTTCAGGACCGCGGCGGGCGTACGCGACCTGGTCGCCGGCGTGCCCTGGCGCCGCCGGGCGCTGGAGGCGGTGGTCGCGCTCGACCTGCCGGACTGTTGCATCGGCGCGGGCTTCGTCCGCGCGCCGGTCTGGGACGCCCTGCACGGCTACACCGAGCCGACGCCGCTCGACGACATCGACGTGGTCTATTACGACCCGGCCTGCCTCGATCCCGGGGCCGAGGCGCAGGCGGAGGCGCGCTTGCGGGACCTGATGCCCGGCCTGCCCTGGTCGGTCCGCAACCAGGCGCGCATGCACCTGAGGAACGGCGACCGGCCCTACCGTTCGACCGCCGAGGCAATCCGTCATTGGCTCGAAACCCCGACCGCCGTCGCGGTGCGGCTGGGGGACGGTCGGCCCGGACTGCTCGCGCCGCTCGGCCTCGACGACCTCCTGGACCTCGTGCTCAGGCCCATGCCCTACGCGCAGGCCCACCGCACGGCGGCGTTCCGCAAGCGGCTCGAAACCAAGAGCTGGCTGAAGATCTGGCCGCAGCTGCGCCTGAAGTGGCGGTGACCTCCGCCCGCAACAAGAGCGGGGTCAGAGAGTGCCCATCCCGCTGCGAGGCGACTCCTCACCGGACCGCCCCTCGTACATGTCCGGCGGGTCCTTTCCGAATTCGCTTGCTACTTTCCTTTCCCGTTGTTGCGCTAGCCCTTGACCGGCGGCTCGGCTCAGAGCAACCTTGGGTCCCATATACCCCATTGGAATGCCTGTTCATGCAGCCCTAGCCCCCGAACCGTCGGTCCGGTTCGACCCGTGGGAGACGTCATGAGCAACCTCACGAACGCCGTCAAAGCGCTGCACCACGTCCGAAGCCGGGTCGGCGGGTATGCTTCGGACAACAAGAAGTTCCGCGATTACGACTGGGAAAACCCGACGGTCTCGGCGGAGGACGGCGCAACCGCTTACAGGCGACACATCGAGCACGCGAACAAATCCAATGCGATCGGTGATCTGCGCAGCCACGCCAAGAACCCTGCCAACGCCACGCACAGCAAGAATAACATCACCGCGTACGGCTCGGCCGTCCTCAGTGCGAAGGTGGGTAACTGCCTGGAGCTGTCGTGCGCCGCGGCCAGCCACCTAGGCCACGGCCTGTTTTCGCCGTCGTGGGACCTGGTGAAGCTCGACGGCGGCAGCGACCACATCTTCGTCGTCGTTGGCCCACCGGACCCCGCCGCGGACGGCGCCTACCCGCAGAATTTCGCCACCTGGCCTGCCGACGCCGCCGTCTGCGATGTCTGGGCCGACATCGCCTGCCCCGTCCGGGACTTCCCGGCCCGCTGGCGCGCACGCATAGACAACTGGCACATCATGAGCCTGCAGCTGCCAGGGATGGTCGGGCACGGCTTCGCCAGCGCCGCGGCTTGGCGCGACGCAATCGACAGCCCCAAGATCTCCTACACCAGCTAGGCCCCACCTGGGCGCCAAGGACGGGAACGAAGTCAGCGACTTCGATAGTGTTGACAATCTCAGGTGAATCGATGTGCAATCCGCTTCGCCTCGATGGGCCAAGAAGTAAGAATGCCCGGACTAACGGGTCGCAAGAAGCTCCAAGCGGTAATCCAGCCGCCTCCCATCGGCATCACTGGGACCGCTATGCCCTGCCGACGGCCAGCGACAGTGCGTTGGCGGCAATTCTTGGAGTTTGAAAATGAAATTTGGACTCGTTGACGGACAGCGCCGAGAAGCGCAGCCGGGTCTTTCAGGCAAATGCCCGGGTTGCGGTGGCGCTATGGTGGCGAAGTGCGGAGAAATCAGGGCCCCGCATTGGGCCCATCGCGGGAAACGTCACTGCGACCACTGGTGGGAGCCCGAGACCGAATGGCACCGCGCTTGGAAGAACCAGTTTCCCGTCGAGTGGCAGGAGGTTCACCACCGGGCCGAAGACGGCGAAAGGCACATCGCGGATGTGAAGACGGGGCACGGGTGGGTGGTCGAATTCCAGCATTCATACCTTCGCCCAGAAGAGCGTCGGGCCCGTGAAGACTTCTATCAACGGATGGTCTGGGTTGTGGATGGCCTAAGGCGAAAGACAGACAAGTCGCGGTTCTTCAAAGCGTTGCGTGATGCGCGGTTCGTTGGTTCAAAGCGGTTGACGCTCTCCGGAGTTCCAGGGACAGTCCGGAGTCCCAGGGACCGGAGTCCCAGGGACAGTATACTTAACTCTTCTCCTCGGGGAGTTGAGCAGCAGGCCCCTTAGATAAGTATACTGTCCCTGAAATTCGCCTGACATCCGGACAACTTCAACAACGTAATCCCGAGCCCCTCTCGATTTCCCGAGTGCCGCACGCCTGCGGCGCTATGATGTTCGGATGGTCCAGGCGCTCGTGAGCCATTGCGACGACCAAGCGCGCACATGGAGGTGGGACGATGTCCGAAGCGATTCTTGGCGCTCTCATAGCGCTATTCGCCGGTGCCGCCGTTCTCGGCAGAATCCAAGGCCGAAATGCAGGTCCATTCCTGCCCGTGGGGGATCGCGTGGCGGCGGGCATGATCGCGGCATGCCTGCTTCTCGGCGTATTGAAGGGCACCAGCCCGGGAGCCCACCCGGGGCTGGCTTTGGGCATTTCGGCACCCCTGGTCTTCTACAGCATCGCTTTGACGCTGACCGACCTGAAGAGCTGGTTCACCTGGCTGGTTCTGCTCGGCCTGCTGGCCATTTTCATGTTCTTGGCGGCGCTGGGGTGAGGCCCGGAACGGGCACAAGCTTGCCTATCCGCACTGCCGGCCCGTCGCTCCCGTAGTCAAGATTCACCCGCCCCTAACACCGTCGATACCGCGGCCTCCCCGCCTCGGTGAGGGAGGAGCCGTGGACCATTCCCTCGATGTTCGCCCAGTGGGCGGCGGTCTCGCACATCCGGCAGGCGGGCGCGGTGCCGTAGAGGGTGCAGCCGGAGAGGTCGCGGGTGCCGAGCGCGCGGGCGGCGGCGCGGAGCGCCTCGATCTCGGCGTGGGCCCACGGGGTCGACGGAACTGGAGCGCACGCGAAGGCCGTTCAAAGACCTCGGCGGCGGGCTGGATCGCCTGGGATTTGGCGACCAACCTGTTCGATCCGGTGATGGTCTGGGTGAGGTCTGGGGTCATCCGGCCCGCACCGACCCGGTAGACCAGCCGACTATGCTGCTTGACGGCGGGAAAGCGAAGCATGATTGTCTGGGCCGAACAGTAGCGCCCGCACGATGCGACCAAGGGAGGTGAAAATGGGTGAAGGGGCTTTCGACAAGAGTAAAGTTGTCGCGGTTCTCAACCGCATCTTGGAGACCGAACTGGCGGGCGTGGTTCGCTACACCCATTACTCGTTCATGGTCTTCGGCTACAGCCGCATTCCCATCGTCTCCTGGTTGCGAAGTCAAGCGGCTGAATCCATGACCCATGCCCAGGAAGCAGGCGAACTCATCACCCAGTTGGACGAGCATCCATCGCTTGGCATCGGAAAGCTGCTGCAAACTCACAAGCATGACATAGGCGACATCCTGCGGGAGGCCCTGGAGCACGAAGAGGCCGCCGTGGCGCTCTACCGGGAGCTTCTCGATCTAACGGCCGATCGCTCGGTATTGCTCGAGGAATACGCGCGGCGCATGGTTGCCGAAGAAGAGATGCACGTGGGAGAGGTAGAGAAAATGCTCCGCGCTCCCGACGGCTGAGTCTCCGGGTAGTCGCCTCACCTTCTTCCGGCTCCTCTCTGCGAGATCATTACGCTGAGACAAACCTCTTTCGGACACGTTGCCTTATACCGGCGAGCCCACGACCGGACTCGCTGGTATCACCCCTCGCCCTCCGGGAGAGGGAGGGGCCCGCGCAGCGGGAGGGTGAGGGCGAGTTGGTTCCTGTACTCTGCCCAATGTGGCTGTGCATTTCGGCAACAATCCAAACCAACCCGCCCTCACCCACTCGGCTTTGCCTCGCCACCCTCTCCCGAAGGGCGAGGGTTTCCGGGGGCCGACCCGCCCGAATCGGCGCGTTCTGCAAGGGGTTCCAGCGGCTACCGGCCCTGAGCGCGGCGGCGCGCCGGGACTTCCATGATTGCATTTGGGTTCGTCATGCCAAGGGTTTCTCCCGGACTGCCTGGCCATCGGCTGCGGCGAGGCACGCTCAGGTTCTGAGCGTGCCCCCCGTGGCCTTCTCGACGCTGGCGACGATCTTGGCGGCCACGGCCTCGATCTCCGGGTCGGTCAGGGTCTTCTTGGTCGGCTGCAGGGTGACGGAAAGGGCGAGGGACTTCTTGCCCTCTTCGATCCCCTTGCCGGCGTAGGTGTCGAAGACCTCGACGTTCGTGATCAGGGCCTTCTCCGCGCCCTTGGCGGCGCGGATCAGCTTCTCGGCCGGCACCGCCTCGTCGACCACGAAGGCGAAGTCGCGCTCGACCGGGTGGAAAGGCGAGAGCTCGAGCGCCGGGCGCTGCTTGCCGGCCTTGGCCTTGGGCTCGGGGATGTGCTGGAGGAAGATCTCGACGGCGGCGGCCGGGCCGCGCAGGCCGAAGGCTCGGAGCACGCGGGGGTTCAGCTCGCCGAAGTTGGCCAGCACCTTGGGCCCGAGGCGCAGGCATCCCGAGCGCCCGGGGTGGTACCAGGCCGGCGCGTCGGCCGTCACCTGGAGGTTCGCGACCGGCGCGCCGCAGGCCTCGAGCACGGCCAGCGCGTCGCCCTTGGCGTCGAAGGCGTCCACCGGGCGCGGCTTGGCGTCCCAGTGGCGCGGCCCCGACTGGCCGGCGCGCAGGGCCGCGGCGACCAGGTCCTCGCCCTCGGGCGTGTCGTCCCGGTACTGGGGGCCCACCTCGAAGAGCGCGGCGTCGCCCAGCCCCCGGTCGGCGTTCTTGGCCGCGGCGGCTGCCAGGTTGGGCAGGATCGAGGGGCGCATGACGTCGAGGTCGCTGGAGATCGGATTGGCCAGGCGAAGGGCGTCCGGTATGCCGCCGAACAAATCGGCCTGGGCGCCGGCCAGGAAGGAATAGGTCACGGCCTCGTTCATGCCGCGCCAGGCGAGCGCCGTGCGCGCGGCGGCGACGCGGCGCTGGCGCAGGCTGATCGCCGGCAGCGGCAGCGTGGTGTCGAGGGTCAGCGGCGCCTGGGGGATGTGCTCGAAGCCGTGGATGCGCAGCACCTCCTCGACCAGGTCGGCCTCGCCCTCGACGTCGGGCCGCCAGGTCGGCACGCCGGCAAGGATCTTGCCGTTCTTCTCGGCCAGCTCGAAGCCGAGGTCGGCGAGGATCGCGCGCTGGCGCTTGGCCGGCAGGTCGAGACCGCCGAGGGTTGCGGCGCGTTCCGGCCTGAGCGCGATCTCGCGTTTCGGCTCGGGCAGGGTTCCCGCGCTCACCGGCTCGCTCGCCTCGCCGCCGCAGAGCTCCAGGATCAGGCGCGCGGCGACCTCGGCGCCCCAAATCGCCGACTGCGGGTCGACGCCGCGCTCGAAGCGGTAGCGCGCGTCCGAGATGATGCCGAGCCTGCGCCCCGTCGCGGCGACCCGGACGGGATCGAAGAGCGCGACCTCGAGGAACACCTCGGTCGTCGTCTCGGTGCAGCCCGAGAGCTCGCCGCCCATGACCCCGCCGATGCCTTGCACGGCGGCCTTATCGGCGATCACCACCATCTCGGGGTCGAGGGTATAGGCCTTGCCGTCGAGCGCCAGGATCCCTTCGCCCGCCTCGGCCAGGCGCATGGTCAGGTCGCCCTTGAGCTTCTTGGCGTCGAAGACGTGGAGCGGCCGGCCCAGGTCGAAGGTCACGTAGTTCGTGATGTCGACCAGGGCGGAAATCGGGCGGAGGCCGATGGCGCGCAGGCGGTCCTGCAGCCATTTCGGGCTGGGCCGGTTCTCGACGTTGCGGAAGAAGCGCCCGACGACGAAGGGGCAGGCATCCGCCTTGTCCTCGGGCAGGTCGATCCGCCACTTGACCGGGCTCTTGAAGGCGCCGGGTACCGGCGTTTGGTCGAAGGGCTTGAGCTTGCCCAAGCCGGCCGCCGCCAGGTCGCGCGCCACGCCGTGGACGCCCAGGCAGTCGCCGCGGTTCGGCGTGATCGCGATGTCGATCACCGGGTCGTCGAGCCCCATGACCCCGGCGAAGGGTGCGCCCAGCGGCGCGTCCTCGGGCAGCTCGATGATGCCCTCGTGCTCGTCAGAGATCCCCACCTCGCGCTCGGAGAGCAGCATGCCGTTGGAGGCCTGGCCGCGGATCTTGCCGGGCTTCAGGACCATGTCGGTGCCGGGGATGTAGGCACCGGCGGCCGCGAAGACGCCCTTCATGCCGGTCCGCGCGTTGGGCGCGCCGCAGACCACCTGGACCTCCTCGTTCCCGGTGTCGACGATGC
>CAMYMY010000003.1 GCA_947259625.1 uncultured Kiloniellales bacterium
AACAGGCGGAGGCTCGGCGGGATGCGGGAGCCGAGGAGTGCGAGGCATCCGATGACGAAAGCCGTGTCAGTGGCCACCACGGTTCCCCAGCCATGCATCCCGGGTTGGCTGTTCATGAGCGCAAGATAAAGTGCCGCGGGCACGAGCATGCCGCCAAGCGCGCCGGCGAACGACAGCGCCGCCACGCGCAAGATCCGCAACTCACCCAGAACAAGCGCACGCTTGAGTTCCAGGGCAACCACAAAGAAGAAAAGCGTCATCAACCCATCGTTGATCCAATGCCGCAACGAACGGGTGAAATCCAAGGAGCTGAAGTGCTGGCCAATCGGGGTCTCCCAGAACGCCAAAAACGGCGTGGACCATGCCGAGTTCGATAGGATCAAGGCAGCGAATGTCGCAAGGAGCAACATGCCACCAGTCGCGGCCTTGATCTTGAGAAGCCGCGCAAAGGGTTTGGTGAACCGGTCGGCCATCTCGGGCGGAAGGCCTGCGTTATCGTGATCCATCGCGTCAGCGGTTTCCTTCGTTTCGGCTAAGGTCGAGCCGCAAGGTTTCACGCTCCCGTTCGACTCTTTCTTACGCTTTGTGGTCTGGGCGATCGAGCATGGGTTGCTTCCTATAAGGAGGCAACACTGACCTTCGCGCCGAATTAGGTACGGGGGTGTGGGTTTGACCACTCATGCCGCCGCATCGAATGGCCGCACGGTATCCTGGGAGAACAGAGAAAGAACCTCGATAGGTAGGTTCCGGTGGTTGCGGGCCCCCGCAACCAAATATCAACCACCTACAGGGCTCCGCTCGCGCGGGGCCGTTTTGTGTCCGCAGTACGTGCGAACGCACTTCGGCACGGCGGCCCGGAGTCGGGAAACGGGCCAGGAGAGGTCCCGGCAAAAACAGGGCCCGCAGCGATTTGCCCGTCCACCACCGAAGTCTCCTTCTGGGGCGCTGGAGCAGACCGTCTGCGGGCCTGGTCCCGACGGGTCATCGCAGGAGTGGGTCCATCACCTTGCAGGCGCGTTGCCCAAAAAGGACAGTTTGCCGGCCGGCTTCTTCCACCACGGCTCATCGTCGTGACGCGAGAAGCGTAGGACTCCTTTCGTGCGGCGGCAATGATGCAAATCAAGCCGCAGACTCTTTTATTGTCGTATGTGTTCCATAGACGGACGGTGCCGGCTGGAGGAGGAGACCGGGGAGATGACCGCTGTTGTGGAAGGGCAGGCCTACTGGAAGGTCGGCGACCACGCCCACGTGTGGACCGTCGACGCCGTCATACCGGCCAAGGCGGGGCGGCCGTCTTTCGTGGTGCTGGTCAGCAAGGACGGGCGCAGCACGGAGGACGTCGACCTGACCCATCTGGAAAATGCCAACCTGTATACTCGGGTTCCTTGACGGTGTCCGGCGGGGAGGGCCCCGGAACGCGCCGGCCCGTTCTGGTTCCGTATCCCTCGGCCCGCGGAAGCCGAACTTCGCCGATCTTGATGCAGGTCATTGGGTCGGCGCGATAATCCGGTCATAATATGTCGATCGGGTTGGGCCCTCGGCCGAGCTCGATTATCCGGCGACGACTTCATCGATCCATGGCTTCAGAACAGGCCGGACCCGGCCTTCAGACCGACCCCAGGAGGCGTCATGAAGCAAAGGAACGTATCGCGCCGCGAACCGCGGAAGGACCGCCTGATTCGCGAACAGGTCCACGACCCCTATAAGACCCGGTTGAAGCTCTCGGAGCCCACCGTTTGCTCCCAGTGCGGCGCCGTCTTTCTCAAGGGGCGCTGGCAATGGGCGCCGCGTCCCGCCGCCGCCCAGGAGGCGCTCTGCCAGGCCTGCCGGCGGACCAACGATCGCTTTCCGGCCGGGCAGCTCACGCTGAGCGGTAATTTTCTCGCAGGGCACAAGCCGGAGCTCCTCAACTTGGCGCGCAATCAGGAGGAGCAGGAGAAGGCGGAGCGTCCCCTTCACCGGATCATGGCGATCGAGAGGGAGCCGGGCGAGGTGGTGATCACGACCACCGACATTCATCTTCCGCGCCGCATCGGCGAAGCGCTGCACAGCGCCTACGACGGAGAGCTCGACTACCGCTACGACGAGGAGACCGCCTTCGTCCGCGTCAACTGGCGCCGGGACGACTGAATCTCGCTTGGCGCCGTCCCGAGCCTGAGCGGCATCGTTCTCCTGTTCTGCGCCGGCGCTCCGGAAATCCCCTATCCCGCGCCCGGGCAAAAGCCGGGTGCCTGGACCCGAGCGAAGGGAGTAGAATGGCCTGCGGCTTGAAGCCCGGCCGATTTCACGGGACGTGCCCGATGAACCAAGTGGGAGCGGTGCGATGATGTCGAACTACACGAAGGACCTCTGGATTAAGGACAAGGCCCATCTGCTCCACCCCTGGACCCATTTCGACTCGTTCAAGACGGACGGCGCCCTGGTCCTCGAGAAGGGCGAGGGCAGCTACCTCTACGACAGCGACGGCAAGCGCTACTTCGATGCGGTCGGCGGCCTGTGGTGCACGAACATCGGCCTCGGCCGCGAGGACATGGCGGAGGCCATCGCCGAGCAGGTGCGCAAGATGGCCTATGCCAGCGCCTTCGTGGACCTGACCAATCCCCCGGCCGTCGAGCTGGCGGCGAAGCTGGCCCAGCTGGCCCCGGGCGCCCTGAACCACGTGTTCTTTTCGACCGGCGGATCGACCGCGGTCGACACCGCCTTCCGCCTGATCCAGTACTATCAGAATTGCCGCGGCAAGCACGGCAAGAAGCACGTCATCTCGCGCAAGGGCTCCTACCACGGCACGACCTATGCGGCCATGTCGATCGGCGGCAAGAAGGCCGATCACGTCCCCGAGTTCGACTATATCAGCGACACGATCCACCATATCTCCTGCCCGAACTATTACCGCGCCCCGGACGGGATGAGCGAGGCGGACTACCTGGAGCTCCTGGTCCGGGAGCTGGAGGACAAGATCCTCGAGCTGGGCCCGGACAAGGTGGCGGCGTTTTTCGCGGAACCGATCATGGGCGCGGGCGGCGTGGTCGTCCCGCCCCGGGACTATCAGCGCCGGACCCGGGAGGTCTGCAGGACCCACGACGTGCTCTATGTGGCCGACGAGGTGGTGACCGCCTTCGGACGTCTCGGCCACTGGTTCGCCTCGCAGGAGGTCTTCGGCATCGAGCCCGACATCGTCACCTGCGCCAAGGGCCTGTCCTCGGGCTACCTGCCGATCGGCGCCACGCTCTACTCCGACCAGATCCACGAGGTCATCAGCGCCGACCACCCGGACCGTGTCTTCGCCCACGGCTTCACCTACTCGGGCCATCCGGTCTGCTGCGCGGCCGCGCTCAAGAACATCGAGATCATGGAGCGCGAGGACATCCTGGCCAATGCGCGGGAGGTGGGCGGCTACTTCGAGGCGCGGCTGCAAACGCTGCGCGAGCTGCCGATCGTCGGTGACGTGCGCGGCATGAAGCTCATGATGTGCATCGAGAACGTAGCGAACAAGGACACCAAGGAGACCTTCCCCGACGCCATGAACATCGGCAAGCGCATCGCGAACAAGTGCGACGAGATGGGGCTCATCGTGCGGCCGATCATCCATCTGAACGTCATGTCGCCGCCGCTCATCATGACCAAGGACGAAGTCGACTTCACCGTCGAGACCCTGGCCAAGGGAATCCGGGCGGTGGTCGACGACCTCGTGCGCGCGGGCGAGCTATAGCTCCCCTCCGGTTGACCGCGCCGCGCCCACGCGCAGGCGGGCCATGCTATTCGGCCGGGGCCTCGGCGCCGGTAAACCACGAAAGCCTGTCGTGCAGGGACACCACGCTGCCGATGATGATCAGCGCCGGGCCGCCGATATCGGCGCGGGCCGCCTCGTCGGCCAGGGTCTCTAGCGTCCCCGCGGCAACGCGCTGCCCGCTTCGGGTGCCGCTGTCGACCACGGCCGCCGGGGTCGCCGGCGCGGCGCCGTGGTCGATGAAGCCCTGGGTGATCTCGGAGAGCGAGGAGAGACCCATGTAGACCACGACGGTCTGTTGCGGCTGGATCAGGGCCTCCCAGTTGAGACCCAGACTGCCGTCCTTGCCATGGCCGGTCACGAACACACAGGCCTGGGCGTGATCGCGGTGGGTCAGCGGGATTCCCGCATAGGCCGCGCAGCCGCTGGCCGAGGTGATGCCGGGGACGACCTGGAACGGGATGCCTTCGCTGGCCAGCGCCTCGATCTCCTCGCCGCCGCGCCCGAATATGAAGGGGTCGCCGCCCTTGAGCCGCAGGACTCGCTTGCCTTGCCGGGCGAGCTTGACCAGGAGCGCGGCGATCTCCGGCTGGGGCAGGGTGTGGTCCTTGGGCATCTTGCCGACATAGATGCGCTCCGCGTCGCGGCGCACCAGGTTCAGGACCGCCTCGCCGATCAGCCGGTCGTAGAGCACGACGTCCGCCTGTTGCATCAGGCGCAAGGCGCGGAAGGTGAGGAGGTCCGGATCTCCCGGGCCGGCGCCGACGAGGTAGACCTCGCCCAAAGGCAGCTTGCCCCCGGTCGTTTCGGCCCGCGCGACGGTCTCTTCCATGAGAACGCCCGCGACATCGTCCTGACCGGCGAGCAGGCGTTCGGCCACAGGCCCGTTGACAATGTTCTCCCAGAAACGCCGCCGCAGCGTGGTGTCGGACAGGCCCCGTTTCACCCGCTCCCGGTACCGGCCCGCGAAGCGCGCGAGCCGGCCGTAGGCGCTGGGCAGCAAGGTCTCGAACCGCGCCTTCAGGAGCCGGGCCAGCGCCGGCGAGTTGCCGCCGGTCGAGATCGCCACGACGAGCGGCGAGCGGTCGATCACCGCGGGCATGATGAAGCTGCACAACTCGGGGCGGTCGACGATGTTGACCGGGATCCCCGCCGCCGTGGCCAGGCCATGCAGATGCTCGTTGACAGCCAGGTCGTCCGAGGCGCCGATCGCAAGGCTGCACCCGGCGAGCGCCTCCGCCGTCAGCGGTTCCTCGAGGTGCCGGACGCCTTTCTGCGCCGCCAGCAACGCGAGATCGTCGTCGAGCGACGGGGCCACGACCACGACCTCGCCTTGGGAGCGGAGCAGGAGCTCCACCTTGCGCGCCGCCTGCAGGCCACCGCCGGTGACCAGGGCGCGCCGCCCGGCGATGTTCATGAAGATCGGCAGATAGTCCATGTCAGAGCTCTCGAAATGGGTTTTGCGGCGCGCAGCGGGCGGAACACGCCGGTCGAAATTGCCGGGCCACGGGTCACGGGCCCTCTGATCCGGTTCGCTCGGCCCAGGCGCTCATTGCGCCGCCCCAATGGGCCGCGGTCGAAGGGTCCAGGTCCAGGATCGTGAATCGGCTGCCCTCGCGAATGCGCACGCGCAACAGGCACATGCCGCTTTCGTAGCGGACCTCGAGCAGCTCCACCGCGCGGCCGTAGGGCGCCTGGAAGCGCTCCAGAGGCATGACCGTCTCGTCGGTCACGGGTCGCCTCGGGTGAAGGCGGCCTCCAGCTGCCAATGCCAGTTACGGGGCGTATCCACGTAGTCCGGCTTGACGTCGAACTGGAGAAAGACCTCCCCGTCCTCGGCCCGCCGGCGGACGAGGGCCACGAGATGGTGGAAGGACTCGATCTCCGGGTGCTGGATGATGAGTTCGCTGAGGGTCGCCATGGGACCTCCGGTCTAGCTTTGCAGTACGCCGACCGCGTCCGTTTCCGCGATCCGGTCGAGAAAGCGCATCCGATAGACGAGGCGCCGGTGCGCGGGTCCGTCCTGGAATGCGGTTCGGTTGTGCAGCACGTTGTTGGCGATGATCCCCTGGCCGGGCGAGAGGCGGCAGCGGATGGCCGGCCCGTCCGGGTCGGCCAGGAGCTCGTTCAGGCAGGCGACGGCCGCGCGAGTCGCCGAGTCGTCCCGCCAAAGGATGTTGCGCGTGCGCGCGGAGTAGCGCATGTGGAGCGCGCCCGTCGCCGTGTCGACGGAGAAGACTGGCCCGGGACGCGCCGGCCGGATCTCCGTGCCGCCCTCCCGGTTGGCGGGGATGATCATTGCCTCCGGGTGCATGAGCGCCTCGATGTAGTCCGGGTCCACGTCGCGAAGCCGGATATACGCGATCTCGTGATCGAGCAAGCCGTTTTCGCCGCCGGTCTCCGCGGCCTCCCGGCAATGGAGCAGCACGGCGCGGATCGGCGCCGTTGCCTCGTTGTAGTAGCCGTCGGTATGCCAGCTCAGCCCGCGATCGCTGTAGGGGACATAGCCGCGCCGCGGGCCCGTCTCGGCCACGGCCAGCTCGCTGACCCCGCTCTCATCCGCGCA
Source organism: uncultured Kiloniellales bacterium (assembly GCA_947259625.1). Classification (GTDB taxonomy): domain Bacteria; phylum Pseudomonadota; class Alphaproteobacteria; order Kiloniellales; family JAKSDN01; genus CAMYKD01. Next base: position 6,294 of record CAMYMY010000003.1, read on the forward strand.
GAGGTGCCGGTCGACGCGCCGCAGCCCGAACCCTTCCGCAAAGGCCCGGATCACCGCCGGGTCCGCCGCCGGGTCCGCCGCGCCGCCGTCGCGGCAGGCATAGATCGCCATATTGGCCCGCCGGCAGCGGTCCAGGATCGCGCGGCGTTCCCGCGCCCCCACCCTGTCGAGGCGCGAGATCTCGACGGTCAGGTCGGCCGCGCGGACCGGGCGGCCGGCCAGCTTTTGCTCGCGCCAGCGGCCGTAGGCCTTCGCATCACGCAGGTCGAACGGGTTGTCCATGGTGCCTTCCCTACGCCGGCCCGGCGCGGTCACTCGGCGCGCGGCGGATCATCGGCCGGCAGCCAGCATACGCCCGGCCCAAGGCGGGGTCATCTCCCGGGTGGCCCGAAATACCGACTTTTCGACGGCAACTGCCCGAAATCGTTGACATAATTCCTGGTTGATGCAAATTTCCATAGATTCATTGCGGTTTTTGACTGGAAACAGATCAGCGATCTGATATATGATGGTTTGCGAATATATAATTTATACAAACTCGGGATAGAGGCAAGACCGCATGAGCGTAGCAGTTTTCGGGCCTTTGCCGTGGTCGCTCAGGATCGGAAATGTGGAAGGAACCCCGGCGGATCTCGTCGGTTGCAAGGGGAAATGACATGTCCAAGAAGCCGCACGACACACCTTTGCTCGACCAGTTGAAGGAGGGCCCTTGGCCCAGCTTCGTCGAAGGCCTGAAGCGTCTCTCAAGCGATGAGGACAAGCCCTATGCCGGCATGATGAAGGACCTGCTGGGCCAGCTCGAGCACTCCTACGAGAACCGCATGGGGTACTGGAAGGGCGGCACCGTCAGCGTCTACGGCTATGGCGGCGGCGTCATTCCCCGCTTTTCGGAGGTGCCCGACAAGTTCCCGGAATCCTCGGAGTTCCATACCTTGCGGATCATTCCTCCGGCGGGCCTGCACTACTCGACCGATCTCCTGCGCAAGATGTGCGACATCTGGGAGAGGCACGGCTCGGGCCTGATCGCGCTGCACGGCCAGAGCGGCGACATCATGCTCCAGGGCTGCACGAGCGAGAACGTGCAGAAGGCCTTCGACGAGTTGAACGAGATCGGTTTCGATCTGGGCGGCGCCGGGCCGGCGCTGCGCACCTCGATGAACTGCGTCGGCCACGCCCGCTGCGAGCAGTCCTGCTACGACGAGGTCCGGACGCATCGCACCATCATCAACGGCTTCCTCGACGAGATGCACCGCCCGGCATTGCCCTACAAGTTCAAGTTCAAGTTCTCCGGCTGCCCGAACGACTGCGTCAACGCGATCCATCGCGCGGATTTCGCCGTCATCGGCACCTGGCGCGACGATATCCAGGTGGATCAGCAGGAGGTGCAGAACTACGTCGCCAAGGTCGGCCGCAAGTACATGATCGATGTCGTGATCACGCACTGTCCGACCCGAGCGCTCAGCCTCAACGACGACGACACCCTGGAGATCGACAACAAGAGCTGCGTTCGGTGCATGCACTGCATCAACGTCATGACCAAGGCGCTGTCGCCGGGCAAGGACCGCGGCGCGATGGTCCTGATCGGCGGCAAGCGGTCGCTCAAGGTCGGCGATTTCCTGGGCTCCGTCATCGTGCCGTTCATGAAGCTCGAGACCGATGAGGATTTCGAGAAGCTCAAGGACTTTTGCGAGACCGTGATCGATTTCTTCGCCGAGAACGCGCTCGAGCACGAGCGGATCGGCGAGACCATCGACCGAATAGGTCTGGCCAACTTCCTCGAAGGCATAGGCGTGGAGGTGGATCCGAACATGGTGAACCACCCCCGCACCAGCTCCTACGCGCGCATGGACGACTGGGATCAGGAAGTGGAGAAATGGCGCGCGCGCAAGGCCGAGGCCGCCAGTGCGAGCGAAGCTGCCGAGTAGGTGTCCGCAGTGGACACGATGTCGATAGGATCATGGAGACGAACATGAGCGAGGCGACACAACCGCGTCGACCGATCGAATCAGGGGTGATGGATCCCTTCCCGTACATGCACCCCCTGCTGAAGAAGAACTACGGCCAATGGAAATGGCACGACCGGCTGAGACCGGGCGTGCTCCATCACGTCGCCCATGGCGGCGACGAGGTCTGGACCGTGCGGGCCGGGACCCAGCGCCAGATGGATCTCCACACCATCCGTAAGCTGTGCGACATCGCCGACCAGTGCGCCGAGGGCCATATTCGGTTCACGACTCGCAGCAACGCCGAGTTCATGGTCAGCTCGGAAGCCCAGGTGGCACCGCTGGTCGAGAAGCTGCAGGACGAGGGGTTTCCCGTCGGCGGTACCGGCGCCTCCGTCTCGATGATTTCGCACACGCAGGGGTGGCTGCACTGCGACATCCCGGGCACGGACGCCTCCGGCGTGGTCAAGTCGTTGATGGACGAGCTCCACAAGGAGTTCATCCAGGAGAAGATGCCGAACCGGGTTCGCATCACCACGTCGTGCTGCCAGATCAACTGCGGCGGTCAGGGCGATATCGCCATCAATGTCCAGTACACGAAGCCGCCGAAGATCAACCACGACCTGGTCGGCAACGTCTGTGAGCGGCCGGCGGTCATCGCCCGCTGCCCGGTGGCGGCCATTCGCCCGGCCATGGTCAACGGCAAGCCGTCGCTGGAGGTGGACGAAAAGAAGTGCGTCTGCTGCGGGGCCTGCTATCCGCCCTGCCCGCCGATGCAGATCAACGGACCGGAATCGACCAAGCTGGCGGTCTGGGTCGGCGGCAAGCATTCCAACGCGCGCAGCAAGCCGACGTTCCACAAGCTGGTGGTCGCGGGCTTGCCCAACAATCCGCCCCGCTGGCCCGAGGTGACCGAGGTCGTGACGACCATCCTCTACGCCTACAAGAAGAACGCCCGCCACTGGGAGCGCATGGGCGAATGGATCGAGAGGATAGGCTGGCCCCGATTCTTCGAGCTGACCGGGTTGCCCTTCACCAAGCATCATATCGATGACTGGCGCGGCGCCCGCAAGACCCTCAACACCTCGACGCACGTCTACTTCTGAGGCTTCTGAGGCGACGAGCCGCCGGCCGATCCGGAGATCAAGCAGGAGAGCATCGGATGAAGTTTGGAATCCTGGTGAACGAGGGGCCCTTTACGCACCAAGCTTCGGACTCGGCCTACCGCTTCGCCGAGGCGGCGCTGGCCAAGGGCCATGAGGTGTGGCGGGTGTTCTTCTACCACGACGGGGTCAACAATTCGAACAAGCTCTCCGAGCCGCAGTCCGACGACAGGAACCTCGTCAAGCTCTGGTCGGAGCTCGGCCAGGAGCACGACCTGGACCTCGTCGTCTGCGTCGCGGCCGCCCTGCGCCGTGGGATCAAGGACGAATTGCTGGCTGCCGGGTTTCGTATCTCGGGCCTGGGCCAGCTGGTCGAAGCCGGGATTCAGGCGGACCGCCTGGTCGTGTTCGGCGATTGAGCGGAGGTCCGGGGCATGTCCGACGAGATGGAATACCAAGGCGAGGTCGTCAAGCGGTTCATGTACGTCAACCGCAAGGCGCCCTACGGCACGATCTACGCGCTCGAGAATCTGGAGACGGTGCTGATCGCCGCGGCGTTCGACCAGGACGTCAGCGTTGTGTTCGTGGACGACGGTGTCTACCAGCTCAAGAAAGGTCAGGACACCAAAGGGATCGGCATGAAGAATTTCTCGCCCACGTTCCGGGCGCTGAACGACTACGACGTGGAGAAGCTCTACGTCGAAAAGGAGTCGCTCGAGGCCCGGGGGCTGACGGCGGAGGAGCTCGTCGTGCCCGTGGAGGTCGTAGGTACCGAAGAGCTGCGGGAGATCATGGCGCAGCAGGACGTCGTGCTGAGCTGTTGAGAGAAGGTTGGTGATGCTGCATACGGTCAACAAGTCGCCGTTCGAGAGAAACAACCTGCAGAGCTGCTTGCGGCTGGCGCAAAAGGGCAGCGCGGTCTTGCTCATCGAGGACGGCGTCTACGGCGCGCTGTCTGGAACCGCCGTCTCCGGCGAAATCGCCGATCGCATGGACGACATCTCGTTCTACGTGCTGGGGCCCGATATCGCTGCGCGCGGTCTGGGCGAATCGCCGTTGATCGAGGGCGTTCAGGTCGTCGACTACGGTGGGTTCGTCGACCTGGTAGCCGAACACGAGGTCACGAATGCGTGGCTCTGATCGGACGTGATGATCTGTTTGGGTTCAAAAGGAGGAAGCATCAATGACGTATGAGTACAACGGGACCGTGGTGGAAACCGACGAGGAAGGCTACATCACGGACATCAGCCTCTGGACTCGCGAGCTGGCGGAGTTCATCGCGAAGGACGAGAACATCGAGATGTCGAACGACCACTGGGAGGTCGTCAACTTCCTGCGCGACTACTACGAGGAGTACCAGATCGCGCCGGCCGTCCGCGTCCTGATCAAGGCGATCAAGAAGTCGCTGGGGACGGACAAGGGCAACAGCAAGTATCTCTACGAGCTGTTCCCCTACGGTCCCGCGAAGCAGGCCTGCAAGATCGCGGGGCTGCCCAAGCCGACCGGCTGCATCTGACCCGGATCGTTGCGGCGAGGAGTCCCTGAACACCGAACGGGCTGGCAGGAGCGATATTCCATGTTGACGGCGGCATACGCGGTCTTGTTCTACGCGGCCTCTCTGCTCTTGGCGGGCGGACTGGCTTACAAGGTCTGGCAGTATGCGAAGACGCCGGCGCTGCTCAAGATACCGACGACGCCGGCGCCGCTCACGCTTCCTGGCGTGGCCCTGCGCATGGGGCGCGAGCTGGCCCTGTTCGAAAGCCTTTTCAGGTCGAACAAGTGGACCTGGCTGTTCGGCTGGATGTTCCACTTTGCGCTGCTGCTGGTGCTGTTGCGGCATTTGCGGTATTTCACGGAGCCCCCGTGGACGTGGGTCGTGCTGTTGCAGCCCTTCGGCTTATACGGCAGCTTTGCCATGCTCGCGGGCTTGCTCGGGCTGTGGCTGCGGCGGGTGGCGGTCGAGCGTATCCGCTATATCACCGGACCCTCGGACCACGTGATGCTGCTCCTGCTCTGCGGCATCGCGGTCAGCGGCTTCGCCATGCGCTACGTCGACCGCGTCGACATCGTGGCGCTCAAGGCTTTCGTTCTCGGCCTGATGTACTTCGACTGGCAGCCGCTGCCCGCGGATCCGATCCTGCTCGTGCACCTGGGGCTGGTGGCGGCGTTGATGGCCGTGTTCCCGTTCAGCAAGCTGCTCCACGCGCCGGGCATCTTCTTCAGCCCGACCCGCAACCAGGCCGACAACGCCAGGGAGAAACGCCATTTGGCGCCTTGGGCGGCCAAGTTCGAGTCGACGGGTAAATAGACCATGGCCGACTACGACCTCCCCGAGCTCAAGGAATACACCGAGCCGCCGAGGCTCGCCGAAGGCGCCATGGGGCACCTCAGCACCTACCCGGCGGCGCCGGCGCACCAGGAGGCGCTGGGGTTCCCAGGCGAGCTGGTCGAGGGCTGGCACGACAAGGCCATCGAGAAATTCGACGAGCTGCTGGGCCAGTCCCGTTCGCTGCGGGTCTATCTGGACGCCTGCGTCCGCTGCGGCGCCTGCACCGACAAATGCCACTACTTCCTGGGCACCGGCGACCCGAAGAACATGCCGGTGGCGCGCCAGGACCTGATGCGCAAGGTCTACCGGCGCCACTTCACGCTGGCGGGAAAATGGTTGCCGTGGCTGGTCGGCGCAGCGGATCTGACGGAAGAGGTGCTGGACGACTGGTACAATTATTTTCACCAGTGCTCGCAATGCCGCCGGTGTTCCGTCTACTGTCCCTACGGTATCGACACCGCCGAGATCTCCATGGCCGCCCGCGAGATCATGGACCACATCGGCAAGGGCCAGAAGTACTGCAACGAGATCATCGCCAAGGTCCACGACATCGGCAACAACCTGGGGCTTAAGGAGCCGGCGCTGGCCAACACGCTCGAGGGGCTGGAAGAGGACATCGAGGAGGAAACCGGCGTCAAGGTCCGCCTGCCGCTCGACGAGAAGGGCGCGGAGGTCATGCTGGTCGCGCCGAGCGCGGATTTCTTCGCCGAGCCGCACGTCGACGGGCTGATCGGCTACGCCAAGGTGTTCCACCAGGCCGGCGTGAGCTGGACGATCAGCTCCTACGCCTCGGAAGCGGCCAATTTCGCGATGTTCATCGGCTCCTACGAGCAGATGCACGAGGTCGCCCAGAGGATCAGGAAGGCCGCGTTGGACCTGGGCGTGAGGCGCATCGTCGTGGGCGAGTGCGGGCATGCCTGGCGGGTCGCCTATAGCTTCTGGAATACCCTGGCGGGGCCGTTCGACTTCCTCGATCCCGACTACCCGGTGCCGCAGCACGTCTGCGAGTTCACCTACGAACAGATCCAAAAGGGCGCGTTGAAGCTGGACAAGTCGGCCAACGACCACATGACCCTGACCTTCCACGATTCCTGCAACGTGGCGCGGGCCTCGCGCATGGGCGACCGGCCGGGCGGGCAGTTCGAGATTCCGCGCGCCATCCTCAAGGCCTGCTGCAACAACTTCGTCGACATGCCCGCCGACACGATCCGCGATGCGACCTTCTGTTGCGGCGGCGGCGGCGGGCTGCTGACCGACGAGCTGCTGGAGCTGCGCGTCAAGGGCGCGCAGCCGCGCATGCAAGCCCTGAAGCAGGTCGCCGACGAACACGGCGTCACCCACATGGCGTCGATCTGCGCGATCTGTAAGAGCCAGTTCACCAAGGTGGTGCCGGACTACGGCTTCGACATGGATTCGATCGTGAGCCTGCATCAGCTCGTCAGCAACGCGATCGTTCTGGACGGCCAGGCGGATGCCGCGGCCGGACCCGAAGAAGAGACCGAGGAGACGGCGGCCGCAGGGCAAGCCGGTCCCTGACCGGAGAGGAGCAGAGGCATGAACGAGACTCTCTTGACCAATCGCCGCTTCAAGGACGGGGACAGCGCCCATCGTCCCTGGCAGCAGGAGATCTTCGAGGCGGATTCCTCCTACAAATGCCCGGTCTACGTCCACCGCACGCCGCCCTGCCAGGGCAGCTGCCCGTCCGGCGAGGATGTCCGCGGATGGCTCAACATCACGCGCGGCCTGGAGAAGCCGCCGGCGGACATGGCGTGGCAGGAATACGCCTTCCGCCGGGTGACCGATGCCAATCCCTTTCCCGCCGTCATGGGACGGGTGTGTCCAGCGCCTTGCGAGGACGGCTGCAACCGCAACGAGGTCGAGGATCACGTCGGTATCAACGCGGTCGAGCAGTTCATCGGCGACTATGCCCTGGAGCACGGGCTGAAGCTGCATCCCGCCGGTCCCGATACGGGCAAGAAGGTCGCCATCATCGGCAGCGGGCCGGCGGGCCTCGCCTGCGCCTATCAGTTGCGCCGCAAGGGGCATGCCTGCACGGTGTTCGAAGGCCGCGAAGAGCTCGGCGGCATGGTGCGCTACGGCATTCCGGGATTTCGCACCCCGCGCGAGGTGCTGGACGGCGAGATACAGCGCATTCTCGACCTCGGGGTCGAGACGCGCACGAACACGAAGGTCGGCGTGGACGTCACCCTGGAGGAGCTGGAGCAGGAATTCGACGCGGTGTTCATGGGCCTCGGCGCCCAATCGGGCATGGCCTTGCCGGTTCCGGGCGGCGAAGCGCCCAACTGCATCAGTGGCGTCGCCTTCCTCGAGGCCTTCAACGACGGGCGCCTGAGGCACACGGCAAAGCGAGTCCTGGTCATCGGCGGCGGCGACACGGCGATGGACGTTGCCACGGTGGCGCGGCGCCTCGGACACATCGAGCAGACGCACGAGAAGGACCGCCCGGAATCCGCCGTCCTCGGCCAGACCGCGCACGATGTCGCACGGGTGGCCAAGCGAGAGGGCGCGGAGGTCAAGATCTACTACCGCGAGGCCGTCGAGGACACGCCGGCGTCCCAGAAAGAGGTCGAGCACGCGCTGCGGGAGGGTGTCGAAATCCGCAGTTCCGTGACTCCGGTCGAGGTGATCCGGGGCGACGACGGGCGCGCCACGGGGCTGCGCATGATCGAGGTCGATTGGAAGAACGGGGACGTGCTGCCGAAGGAGGGGACCGAGTTCGACCTCGAATGCGACCTCATCGTCGCCGCCATCGGGCAGGTCTGCGACTTCACCGGGATGGAAGAGCTCGACAACGGCAAGGGCCTGATCACGGCGGATGGCGTCTACAGAATCCAAGGTCGGCAAAAGCTCTTCGCTGGCGGCGACGTCCTGCGCCCGCATCTGCTGACGACCGCCATCGGCCACGCCGCCATCGCGGCCGAGAGTATCGACCACTTCGTGCGGGGCGGCGAACCGTCACGCCGTCCTAAGGTGGACGTGCACCACTACGACCTTCTGGACAAGCTCAGGGAAGGGGGCCACGAACCAACGGAATACGACCACCACCAGGAGCGGGGCACCTGTTTCGAGGACTACGCGGTGCACAACTATGAGGACCGCTCGCAGGTCGAGATCGTACCCTCCGACGAGATCTTCCTCGGGCATTTCAGCTTTACCGCGCGCCGCCGCCGCGAGGAGCAGGACGTCTCGGCGGGGGCCGTGCTGGGCCAATTCAAAGAGCGCATGCGGGGGCTGTCGGAAGAGGAGGCGCAGGCCGAGGCCGCCCGCTGCATGAGCTGCGGCACCTGCCTGCAATGCGACAACTGCGTGATCTTCTGCCCGCAGGACGCGGTCCACCGGGTGAAGAAGACCGAGGCCACGCTGGGCCGTTACGTGGAGACCGACTACACCCGCTGCATCGGCTGCCATATCTGTGCCGACGTCTGTCCGACCGGCTACATCCAGATGGGGCTGGGAGAGTAACCCATGGGCCGCCGTCTCGTCCTCGCCCTGCTCCTGCTTCTCGCGCCGGCCGCGGCGGCGGCGCAGGACAGCGATGCCGGCCGCGTGCCGCTGCCCACGATCGTTAAGGGCAAGGGCGAGGCCTGTGTGGCCGACACCGCCTACATGCGGCGCTACCACATGACGGAGCTCGACCACCAGCGCGACGAGACCATGCACCGCGGTGTGCGGACGAGGAAATTCAGCCTCAAGGAGTGCGTCGACTGCCATGCTACGCTGGCCCCAACGGGCGGATATGTTTCCGTGAACGCGCCCGGTCAGTTCTGTCGCAGCTGCCACGACTATGCGGCGGTAACGATCGACTGCTTCCAATGCCACGCCGCCAGGCCCGGCGAGAAGGAAACCAAGCGGGCCGGCGCCTTCCCGCGCACCGCGGGCAAATTCCGGCAAGAGAGCGAAGTGCAATGACCGGCCGTACGCCGCAACAGGGATTCGATCCGCAGCGCCGCCGCTTCTTGAGCGCCGCCGCGGCCGCTGCCGGCGTTACGCTGGCGCCTGGCGTGACCCTTTACGGCGTCACCGCGGCCGGTTCGGCCGCTGCGCGCGCGCCGGAGGATCCCGTCACGTCGAGCGTGCGCTGGGGCCTGCTCGTCGACGTCAACAAGTGCCGCGACGGCTGCAACGCCTGTGTTACGGCCTGTGTCGAGGAGAACGGGTTGCGTGGCAACGGGCGGCCGGAAACCGACGCCCAGTGGATACGCAAGGTGGAGCTCCGCGACCCGTCCACCGGGGCCAAGCGGTCGCTGCCGTTGATGTGTCAGCATTGCGCCTCGCCGCCCTGCGTCGACGTCTGCCCGACCGGCGCCTCCTTCAGGCGCGCGGACGGCATCGTGCTGGTCGACAAGCACATCTGCATCGGATGCCGCTATTGCATGTTGGCCTGTCCCTACAAGGCGCGCTCCTTCATCCACGAGGTGGTCGAGGACCAGAAGCCATACGCGCCGCGCGGCAAGGGGACCGTGGAAAGCTGCACCTTCTGCGTCCACAGGGTCGACGAGGGCCGGACGCCGGCTTGCGTCGAGGCCTGCGCCGAGGCCGGCGGGGACGCCATGACCTTCGGGGACCTGAACGATCCGAACAGCCGGATCTCCAAGCAGGTCGCTGCCTATGTGACCGACCAGATCCGCCCCGATCTCGGCCTCGATCCCGGGGTGCGGTATCGGAACCTGTGACCGGCGAGGGCACGATGAGGCGAACCACCTACCGCGAGATCACGGGGCAATACGTCGGGTTCTATGGCCTGATGGCCGGGTTGGGTGTCCTGATCCTGCTGTCGCTCGCGGCGGCCTGGCACATGGAACACCAGGGACACCACGTCACCGGCATGACCAACCAGATCGTCTGGGGCATGCCGCACGTCCTGGCCATCTTCCTGATCGTGGCGGCCTCGGGGGCGCTCAACGTCGCCTCGATCGGAACGGTGTTCGGGCGAACCTGGTACAAGCCGTTGGGCCGTTTGTCGGGCCTGCTGGCGCTCGCGCTTCTGGTCGGCGGGCTTGCGGTCCTGGTTCTGGACCTCGGCCGGGCGGACCGGATCCTTGTCGCCATGACGACCTACAACTTCAAATCCATCTTCGCCTGGAACATCTATCTCTACACAGGCTTCATGGCGGTCGTCGTGGTCTATCTCTGGGTCCAGATGGAACGGCGCATGAACCGCTTCGCGCCGGCGGCGGGCCTCGTGGCCATGATTTGGCGTCTCGTGCTCACGACCGGTACCGGCTCGATCTTCGGTTTTCTCGTCGCGCGTCAGGCCTATGACGCCGCCGTCCTGGCGCCCCTCTTCATCGCCATGTCGCTGTCCCTGGGGCTTGCCAGCTTCAATCTGACCCTCGCCGCGACCTGCCGGGGGACCGGCCTGGAGCTCGGGGACGGCCTGGTGAGCCGGCTCGGCCGGCTTCTGGGCGTGCTCGCCGCCGTGGTCCTCTATTTTACGGCGGTGCAGCATCTGACCAACCTCTATGCCGCCGAGCACGCGGGCGTCGAACGGTTCATCCTGCTCGAGGGCGGGGTCTTCACGGCCCTGTTCTGGCTGGGCCAGGTCCTGCTGGGCGGCCTCGTTCCGATCGCCTTGGTGTTCACCCTGCCGGCGGGACGGGCCTTGGGCCGGGTCGTGCTGGCCTCGATCCTGGTCTTCCTGGGCGGAATCGCGCAGATCTACGTCATCGTGATCGGCGGCCAGGCCTATCCGCTGGTGCTCTTCCCGGGAAAAGAAGTCCAGAGCAGCTTTTTCGATGGCGTGGTGATGAGCTACGCGCCCAGCTTGCCGGAAATCACCTTGGGCGTGGGCGGCTTCGCGATGGCCGCCGCGATCGTGATGGTCGGTCTCAGGTCCTTGCGCTTCCTTCCGGAGAGCCTGGCCGACGCGGCCTTGGACCCGCATCACCGCGCCGCAGCGACCGACGCCGAGGAGAAAGCGCCGGCCTGATCGAAGCCGCCGCTTCCAGGTCGCGCCCGGCCGCTCGGCCGCTGGCACCCCCCTGGCGCGGAGTTTCCCGTGCCGTCCCGAGAAAACCAGCTAAACTTGGTGCGAAAGGAGAGAAGGTTTCGAGGCATGGCGCATCTCCTGATCTCGGCCGCGCACAAGTCCTCGGGCAAGACGTCGATTTCGGTCGGCATCGCGGCCGCGCTCTCCCGGCGCGGGCTCGCCGTCCAGACCTTCAAGAAAGGGCCGGATTATATCGATCCTCTGTGGCTCGGCCGTGCCGCCGGCCGGCCCTGCCGAAACCTCGACTTCTACACGATGGGCGAGCCGGAGATCCTGGACCTTTTCCGGCGCCACGCGGCCGGTGCCGATTTCAGCCTGATCGAAGGCAACAAGGGCCTTTACGACGGCGTCGACGTGGCGGGTGCCGACAGCAACGCCGCCCTGGCCAGGCTGCTCGATGCGCCGGTGGTCCTCGTCATCGACGCGCGCGGTATGACCCGCGGCGTTGCGCCCTTGATACGCGGGTATCAGGATTTCGATCCGGCGGTCTCGATCAAGGGCGTGATCCTGAACAAGGTCGGCGGGCCGCGGCACGAAGAGAAGCTGCGGGCCTCGATCGAACGATACACCGATGTCCCGGTGCTGGGCGCGGTCCGCCGCGACCCTGAGATCGAAATTCGCGAACGGCACCTCGGCCTGGTGCCCGCCAACGAAGAGTCCGGGGCCGAGGCGAAGATCGCACGCCTGGCCGAGAGCGTTACAGAGCAGGTCGATCTCGACCGAATAGTCGCGCTTGCGGCCGAGACCCCTCCGCCTGCCGCGCCCGTCGCCACGCCGCGCGCGGCGGACCTGCGCATCGGGGTCGCCCGCGACGCCGCCTTCGGCTTCTATTACCCCGACGACCTTGAGGCCTTCGCCGCCAGCGGCGCGCAGCTCGTCCCTTTCGACACCCTGCACGACCAGTGCCTGCCGGACGTGGACGGGCTCTTCATCGGCGGCGGATTCCCCGAGGTTCACATGGCCGCGCTTTCGGCCAACCACAGTCTGCGCGCCTCGATCAAGACGGCCATCGAGGCCGGCCTGCCGGCCTATGCGGAGTGCGGCGGCTTGATGTATTTGGCACGAAACCTGACCTGGCGCGGCGAGACCCAAGAGATGGTCGGCGTCATCCCCGGCGACGCGGTCATGAACGAGCGTCCGGTAGGCCGCGGCTACGTGCAATTCGAGGAAACGGGCCAGGGCTCGTGGCTGCTGGATTCCGATGCGGGCGCCGGGACCCCGGCACGGCTCTCGGCGCATGAATTCCACTACGCGTCGCTCGAGAACCTCCCCGGCGACCTCGCCTACGCCTATCGCATGCTGCGCGGTGCCGGGGTCGATGGACAGAACGACGGCATCGTCATCGGGAACCTGACGGCAAGTTTCATGCATCTCCGCGACGTGAAGTCGACCCCTTGGGTGGGCCGGTTCGTCGCCTTCGTGCGGGCCAAGGGGGCGCCGGGTCCCTCCGGCTGACCGGTGCGCCCGGCCACGGACTCCTCCCCAGCGGAGATGTATAAGAAAAGAGTACTGGTGGCCGGTTACCGTAAGTTATTGAAAAGACAAAATTATATCCCCCAGACCCTTTGGATTGTACAAGAAATATATACTACAGGCGGATTGCCGGGAGGTCGAATCGCCTGTCCGCCTTGCCGGCGCAGCAAGGTAAGCCATTGAAAATAATGACATAAATCTGCTTTTCTCCGGTTTCAACAAACTCTGGCATGGAACTTGCTTCGTTATGGGGTGAAAACGCATACACGAGGTGGCGTCATGGCCGAGAAATCAAATATCCTCATCGTAGACGATGAAGAAGTGGTCCGCCTCAGCCATCTCAGGACCCTGGCGGCCGCTCACTGCAAAGCGGAAGCGGCCTGGAACGGAACAGAGGCGCTGCATGCGATGGAGCAGCATCCGTTCGACGTTGTATTGCTCGACCTTCGCATGCCGGATCTGGACGGCATGACGGTCCTGAAGACCATCAAGGAGAGGTGGCCCGAGAGCGAGGTCGTCATCATCACGGGGTACCCGTCCATCGAGACCGCCAAGGAGGCAGTCCGCCTCGGCGCGTACAACTACCTCGCCAAGCCGGTCAGTCCCGACGAAATCGTCGAGGTGGCCAATGGCGCCCTGATGCAGAAGAAGTGGGCCCTGCGTAGCGACCGCAACGGCCCAGACAGTGGGGACCGGTTCAAGTACCGGTTCCCGTGGGAGCACTAGTAGCCCCGCATAGCGAGGCAAGGAGGAATGGTCATGAATACGTCACCGAAAGTGCTGGTAGTTGACGACGATGAAGTCGTCGGCCGGAGTTTCGACCGGGTCCTCACTCAAAAGGGTTATGCGGTGAGCACCGCCCTCAGCGGGCCCGAGGCGCTGAACGAGATCAGCGGGAAGGATTTCGACGTCGTCTTCACCGACATCAAGATGCCGGGTATGGACGGCTTCGAGGTGACCAAGCGGATCAAGGAGAAGTGCCCCTGGACCCCGGTGGTCATAGTCACCGGCTATGGCACGGCCGCCAACGAGGCCACGGCCGAGGTGTTGGGGGTATCGGGCTTCGTGCGCAAGCCTCTCACGCCGGAAATGATCGAAGGGATCACCTTGAAGGCCCTGCACGAGAAAGAGGCGGGCGAGGCTGCGCCGCAAGCGGCCGAAGCGGCCGTCGAGCCGCGTCCCGAGGTGGCGGAGACGAGCGTGTGGAAGACCATCGCCGGCATCACGAAGAACACCGCACTGCTCCTCGCGGCGCCGTTCGTGGGGCTGGTCTACGCCGTTTCCCTGCCCTTCGTCGGGCTGGGCATGCTGGCTTGGTTCGGCGGCCGCGCGTTGGTGCGGCGGTACAGGGCCGGGTAATCCTCCGGCGCTTGGACCACGCACAGCGGCCGGCCGCTGCCGCGCCAAGGAAGCGGCCGTCGCCGGGGGGCGAAACGCCCCCCGGGGAAGCTCGAGAGGGGAAAGGAGCAAAGCACATGGCCAGCGCTCGGAGAGAAGGCGCAGCGGCAAGCAGGGCACTCCGTGCGGGTGCCGTCATTGCTGGCGTTGCGGTGTTTCTTGTGCTGTTTCCCGTCGCGTTCGGGTCCGCCTTCGCCGCCGCCGGGGGCGAGACGAGTTCTCTGTCCGAAGCGGACGAGACGTGCCTTGCCTGCCATGCGTTCGAGGGGATGGAGAAGACTCTCGCGAACGGGGAGGCGCTGTCCCTGCATGTTCGGAGCGAAGCCTTCGGGGAGTCGGTCCACGTCTGGATGGGCTGCGCCGGCTGCCATGGGGATGTCGATCTCGAGACCCACCCCGTAGAGAGGAATTTCGACAGCGCGCACGCATATCGCGCGATAGCATCTCAGGTCTGCTCGCAGTGCCACTCGGACGAGAGCTTGAAAGACGGCCCGGCGCATCACGCGCGGGTGTCGGGTGCCGGCGGTCCAGCCTGCGCCGAATGCCACGATGCGCACGACGTCGGAAAAATGGCGGAGTGGAAGGCGAACGTCGAAGAAACGGCCTACTGCCTCACCTGCCATGGACAGGCCCTCGGCGCGCCGCGCGGAGACGGCGGGTTGCACGCGCTCTCCCTCGACGAAGCGGCTCTCCGCAATTCGGTGCATCTCGACCATGCCTGCGCGGATTGCCATGCCGGCTTCTCGAAGGAAGCCCACGAGGCGAGAACGTTTGCAAGCCCGCGCGAGCGGTCCATTGCGCGGGCCGAGGTCTGCCGCCAATGCCATGGGGATAAGTACGAGCAATACGCCGAGAGCATTCATGCCACCCTCCTGGAGGACGGCAACCTGGCGGCCCCGGTCTGCACGGATTGCCACGGGTCTCATGCGGTCGGCCCCAAGGCCACCTACGAGACGATCGCCGGCGTGCCCTGCAAGAAGTGTCACGAGAACATCTTCGAGGCCTATCTCGGGAGCATGCACGGCCAGGCCCGCAGCAAGCCAGGCCACATCGCTGCCCCCATCTGCGCCGACTGCCATCGCGCCCACGAGGTCGGCGTCGCTTCGACGGGCACCCGGCTGAAAGACGCGTGCCTCGCGTGCCACGAGGGCGCGACCGTCAGCCACGAAGCGTGGCTCCCGAATACCGCGCTGCATCTCGAGGTGGTGTCTTGTCCTGCCTGCCATGCGCCCAAGGCGCGGCGCAGGATCGACCTCGGGCTCTACGACGCGGTGGCGCGAATGCCGGCTACGGAGCAGGAGGGCCTGCCGCGGTTCGACGACCGGGTCCGCGCGGCCGACGCCGAAGGCGATGGACTGGATGCGATGGAGCTGTGGAACCTGGTGAGGGATATCAACCGGGAGGGGACGGCGGCCGAATTGTCGCTGCGGGGCCGAATGGAGGTTCGCACCGGTGTCGAGGCACACCAGCTGTCCGCCAAGACCGAAGCGGTCCGGGACTGCCACACCTGCCACAGCGACAGTGCCGACCCGTTCCAGAGCGTCACGATCTCGATCGTCCGACCCGACGGCAGGCCGGCGCACTACGAGGCCGACAAAGAGGTCCTGAGCTCCCCTGTTTCCGTGGGCTCGGTAAGCGGCTTCTACGCTGTCGGCGGCACGCGCATCAAGCTGCTGGATATCCTGTTCCTGCTCGCGGTGCTCGGCGGCGTCGCCGTGCCGGTCGGGCACATCACGATGAGACGACTCCTCAGGAAAGACCGGTAGTCAGGAGAAGAAAAATGACACGGTTATACCTCAACCCTCTTCCGGTCAGGATCTGGCATTGGATCAATGCGACCGGCTTCGTGGCCCTGATCGTCACCGGCGTTCAGATCCGGTATGTCGGATTGATCGGGCTGATGTCCTTCGAGACCGCCGTTGACCTGCACAACTGGATCGGCTTCGTCGTCATCGGCAACTACTTCATTTGGCTTCTCTTCTATCTCTCCACGGACAAGGTCAAGGCCTATCACCCGGACCTCAATCCGCGGAAGTACTTTCGCGAGACCTTCCGCCAGATCCTGTACTACGGTGCCGGCATATTCAAAGGCGCCCCCAATCCACACCATCCGAACCCGTACAACAAGTTCAACCCGCTGCAGAGAATGATGTACCAGATCGTCATGCTGCTCATCGTACCCCTGCAGTTCGTAACCGGCCTCCTGCTCTGGGACGTAAAGCGCTTTGCCGGGGCGGTCGAACTGCTCGGCGGGGTGCGGATCGTGGATACGATGCACGTGTTGATCTTCATCTTCTTTGCGTTCTTCATTTTCGTCCACGTCTACTTGGGAACCCTCGGTCACACGGCGACGGCGCACTTCAAGGCGATGTTCACCGGATACGAGGACATGGAGGAAGAGCCCGGCAGTTAGGGGCGCGGGCAAGAGGGCGGCCGGGAGGACGGCGTCTCACCTCACGGCCGCATGAGGAACACGGAAGGGACGCGCCGGGGGATTGCGTTCAAGAGGCCCCGGCTCCGCCGGGGTCGTGTTCGCTTCCCCGGATCCGGATGTTGTACTTCTTCATGAGCGCTTGAAAATTGCTGCGCTGAATGCCGGTGTCCTCGGCGCTTTTGGTCACGTTCCAGCCATTCCTCTTGAGCGCTTCGAGGACGAAGAGCCTCTCGATGTTTTCCACCGACTTCTCGCGCGCGACCTTCTTTATCCGCTTGAGCTCGTCACTGGTTCTCGGCACGTCGAGGTCGAACCGCGGGGCCATGTCGATGATTTCCAGCAGGTGACCCTGGCGGATGACTTCGTCGGCGGAGAGGATCACCGCGCGGTGGATGGTGTTCTCGAGCTCCCGCACGTTTCCGGGCCAGTCATAGTTGACGAGCAGGTTCATCGCCCCCACGGAAAACTCGGTCATCTTCTTCCCCAGGTCCTCGCCGAAGACCTTGAGGAAGTGGAAGGCCAAGCCGGGGATATCGTCGCGGCGGTCCCTCAAGGGCGGTATCTGAATCGGGAAGATGTTGATGCGGTAGAAAAGGTCCTCGCGGAAGGTCCCCTCGGCCACCATCGCCTTGAGATCCTTGTTCGTGGCGGTCAACAGCCGGATGTTGGCGTCCTGGACACGGGTATCCCCCACAGCCTTGAATTCCCGTTCCTGGATGACCCTGAGGAGCTTGGCCTGAGTGGACAGGATGATGTTGCCGATTTCGTCCAGGAAGAGGGTTCCGCCCTGTGCGACTTCGAACATTCCTCGCTTGTTGGCGACCGCACCGGTGAACGAGCCCTTGACGTGCCCGAACAGCTCGCTCTCCAGGAGGTTTTCGCTCAGCGAGTTACAGTCGACCGGGACAAAGGGCTTGTCCTTCCGAAGGCTGTTGTAGTGGATGGCGCGTGCGATCAGCTCCTTGCCGGTGCCGCTTTCTCCCATGAGCAGGACGGTGCTGTTGGTGGGCGCGCACTTTGCGACGAGCCGATAGACGTTCTGCATCTGGGCGCTGGAGCCGATGATGTTCTCGAAACGGTACTTGGAGCTGACCTCGCTTTTGAGGTCGAGGTTCTCGCGCAGCAGCCGCCGTCTCTCGAATGCCCGGTCGACCACGAGCTTGAGTTCGTCCGGATCGAAGGGCTTGTGCAGGTAGTCCAGGGCGCCCAGCTTCATGGCCCGAACGGCGGTCTCGATCTGGGAAAGTCCGGTGACCATGATGACGTCGATGTCTGGGTGCGACTCCTTCACTCTCTGGAGCACTTCCAGGCCGTCGATCTTCGGCATCATGATGTCGAGGATGAGTACGTCGTAGTAATTCTCCGCGACCTTTTCGAGCGCCTCCGGGCCACCCCGGGCGGCCTCGACCTCGTACTCGCTGTCGCCGAGAATACGAAGGCAACTCCGGAGAATGATCTCCTCGTCGTCAACTACCAGTATCCGGCCGCTCATCGACTGCTCCCGCCACTTCTGCTTTCTGTGTCTCCAGGGGAAGGTAGATGCTGAACGTCGAGCCCTCCCCGACCGTACTTTCCACCTCGATCGCCCCGTTGTGGGCCTTGACGATTCCGTGGCTGACGGACAGCCCCAGCCCCGTCCCCTCGCCCACCCCCTTCGACGTGAAGAAGGGATCGAAGACCCGCCGAAGGTCTTTATCCGGGATTCCGCACCCGGTATCGATGATCGAGAGCTCCGCCATGGGCACGGGCTCCATGCCCGGTTCAAAGCTCCTCGGCTCGGGGAAACGACGGCTTTGAATGGTGATGCTGCCCTCACCCTCGATGGCGTGCTGGGCGTTGACGAGCAGGTTCATGACGACCTGCTTGATCAGGTCCTCGTCGACCCAGACCGGCGGCAGATCACGGTCGAGGTCCATGGTGATTTCGATGTTGCTGAAATGCGCGGGCCGTTCGATCAGGTGCGCCGTCTCTTCGACGATCTGGTTCAGGTCGGCGAATTTCTTTTCCGGCGCCTTCTCGCGGGCGAAATCGAGAAGCCTTTTGATGATGGAGGAACATCTCTTGGTTTCCTGGATCACCAGGTCCAGGTCTTCCGCCTCGGGGCTTCCGTCCGGCATCTTGTCCCGCGTGAGGTGCGAGAAGGTGAGGATCCCGGTCAGGGGATTGTTCAGTTCATGAGCGATGCCGGCCGCGAGCAGTCCGACCGACGCCAGTTTTTCCCTCTGCACGGCCTCTGCCTGGGCAATATGGAGCTCCCGGGTCTTCTCTTCCACCTTCTGCTCCAGGGTGTGACCCCACTCCCGCAATTCCGTCTCGGACTCTCTGAGGGCCAGCGTCATGTCGTTGAAGGTGGTGGCCAGCTGACCGCACTCGTCATGGCTCCGTACGGGGATGAGCTGTTCCAGATTTCCCGAGGAGAGCCTCTTGGCACCACGTTGCAGGTCCCGCAGGGGCACATAGACCATACGGTGCACGAAGAAGCTGACGCAGAGCGAGGCGACAAGGATGAAACCAAGGGAAAAGCCGACAATGGTGAAGGTGTTCGTCCGGATCGCCTGATCGATCTCGTCAAGGGAGTAGACGATGTCCAGAACGCCGAGGACCGACTGGTCTTCGCTGTGCACATGGCAGCTCGCCGTGGAGCACGAGGGCTCGTTGCGGATCACCGCCATGCTGCCGAGCCTCCGGGATCCCTCCCCGTTGGCGAAGATCCGCGCCCTATTGCCCTTGGGAATCTGCTTCAGAGGCCTCTCGCCCTGGTGGCAGTGGAAACAGGATTCGGCCTTCTGATCCACCTTCACCCCGATTTCCGGCAGGTGGGTGGAATGGGTAATCGTTCCGTCCTTGCTCAGGATCCTCACTCTGTCGATGCTCTCGTGGCTCCCCACGTCCTGGATCACTCTGTCTATATAGGAGGGCTGATACTGAAGCATGGCGAAACGGGTGCTCCTGATGATCACCTCGGAGAGCTGGGTGACGTAGTTCGCCGCGCCCTGGAGGAGTTCCTCCCGCTGATGCCGGACGACGAGCACTGTGAACAATAGCATCGCCACCGTCAGGGCGGCCGCCAGGGACAGGCCGATCTTGAGCTTGAGGGATATCGGACGCATGCTCTCCTTCACCCCTCTTCGAATTTCGGAAGTGATCGAAATCGGCATTCGTATCGGGGGAACCACGAACCGGGTGGTTTTATGACCCGAGCCACGCGAGTGCCCAGGCAGATTGACAATCTAACAGCGCCCGTAACGGCGATGCATTGATCCGAATCAATTTGTGCATGCCGTCAAGGGCTTATAGCGAGTTCTCCGTGCTGGGGCGCATTCGCGGCAAAGCCCATCGGAGACGAACGAAATAAACCTCATGCTTGATTTGGATCAATGACCTTCAATCGACTTGCTTTAGAACCTTTGTATTTGCAGCGAGTACTCGGCTCAAACCCCGTCAACGCAAGGGAAACAAGTCGTGCCTGAGGTTGACGGCTTCGAGAGACGAGCGCCGGGGGTATTCACCACCTAGAGGAGCAAAGAAGCATGGACAGAAAGCTATTCCTTATCCTGGCAGCATGTGCATCACTCGGACTGGCGGGTCCCGCGGCGGCCGCAGGCGATGCTGCCGCGGGGAAGGCCCAGGTCAAGAAATGTTCGGCTTGCCACGGGCTCGACGGTGTCGGCAAGAAGCCCAATCCGTCTTTGACGGGCCTGAGCTACGACAAGCACGTCGCCGCGATGCAGGAGTACAAGTCCGGCGCGCGTAAACACAGGATGATGCAAATGCTCGCGAAGAAGATGAGCGACAAGGACATCGAGGACCTGGCCGCCTACTACGCGTCGCAGAAGTGACCCGACATTAGAAAGGGCCGGGCGCGACGCCCCTTCAAGGGTCTCGACGCCCGGCCCGCCGGTCGGCAAGGTCGCTCGAGACGCGCGGGCCGCCACGCGCGATCAGCCGCCAACGCCCCGTTTCGCCGTAGCTTCTCCCAGAATCCAGTCGCGGAAGGCGGCGACCTTGGGAACCTCCGCCGTCGCCTCGGGATAGACCAGGTAGTAGGCGAAGCTGACCGGGAGCACGATGTCGAAGGGGCAGACCAGACGGCCGGCCTCGAGATCGTCGCGTGCCAGGGATCCGCTGCCGAGCGCCACGCCCTGGCCCTCGGCCGCGGCCTGCAGGGCGATGCTTGTGTGGCTGAACCGGGGGCCGCGCCCGTGCTCGACCCCCTCCGCG
>CAMYMY010000004.1 GCA_947259625.1 uncultured Kiloniellales bacterium
ATGCGCTCAGCGCGGCGCCATCACCATGATCATCTGGCGGCCTTCCATCTTGGGGAACTGCTCGACCTTCGCGGTCTCCTCAAGATCGTCGCGCACCCGGTTGAGCACGTTCATGCCGAGCTCCTGGTGGGCCATCTCGCGGCCCCGGAACCGCAGGGTCACCTTGACCTTGTCGCCCTCGGCGATGAAACGATGGATCGAGCGCATCTTGGTATCGTAGTCGTGCTGGTCGATGTTCGGGCGCATCTTGATCTCTTTGAGATCGATGGTCTTCTGCTTCTTGCGCGCCTCGGCCTTCTTCTTCTGGCTCTCGTACTTGAGCTTGCCGGAGTCGGTGATCTTGCAGACCGGCGGGTCGGCGTTGGGGGAGATCTCGACCAGATCGAGGCCCGCGTCGAGCGCCCGCTCCAGGGCATCTTCCACCAGGACGACGCCGACGTTCTCGCCCTCTGCGTCGATCAACCTGACCCGCGGTACGGAAATCTGCTTGTTCACACGCGGTCCTTCTCGGGACGGCGTGGGATCGAACGGTGGCCTCGCTATGGCCGCTCCTCCTTTATTGTTTCAGCGCCCCCAGCCCCCCTTGCAGCCGGACTGCGTGCGCACAAGGCTACTCTGCGCCTCGCCCCTAGGGCGCGGCAGCTTCGTCCCGAAGTCTAGTCACTGAATCCGAGAGCGCAAGAAACTCTTGCTCCTTGCCGCCGAGACGGCGGAGCGCGACAGTCCGACCTTCGGCTTCGCGCCGGCCGACTACCGCGATGACCGGCACCTTGGCGAGAGAATGCTCTCGCACCTTATAGTTGATTTTCTCATTGCGCAGGTCTAGCTCGACCCGGAGCCCGGCGGCGCCGAGCGCCTCGGCCACCTCCCCGGCGTAGGCGTCGGCGTCGGAGGTGATGGTCGCCACGACCACCTGCACCGGAGCGAGCCAGAGCGGGAACCTGCCGGCGTACTGCTCGATCAAGATGGCCAGGAAGCGCTCGAAGGACCCCAGGATCGCCCGGTGCAGCATGACCGGGTGATGCTTGGCGCCGTCCTCGCCGACGTAGTGGGCGCCCAGGCGCTCCGGCAGCACGAAATCGACCTGCAGCGTGCCGCACTGCCAGTCGCGGCCGATCGCGTCGCGCAGCACGAATTCGAGCTTGGGGCCGTAGAAAGCGCCCTCGCCCGGGTTGAGCGTATAGCTGAGACCGGTCTCCTCGACAGCGGCTTTCAGCGCCTCCTCGGCCCTGTCCCAGGTCTCGTCGCTGCCGGCCCGCACATCGGGCCGGTCGGCGAACTTGATCACGACCTCCTCGAAGCCCAGGTCGCGGTAGATGCTGAGCAGGAGCTCGCAAAAGATGACCGTCTCGCTGGTGATCTGGTCCTCGGTGCAGAAGATGTGGGCGTCGTCCTGGGTGAAGGCGCGCACGCGCATGAGGCCGTGCAGCGCACCCGAGGGCTCGTTGCGGTGGCACGAGCCGAACTCGGCCATCCTGAGCGGCAGGTCACGGTAGCTGGTGATGCCTTGTTTGAAGATCTGCACGTGGCAGGGACAGTTCATCGGCTTGACGGCCAGCATGCGGTCCTCGGACTCGGCGACGAACATGTGCTCGCGGAACTTCTCCCAGTGGCCCGAATCCTCCCACAGGCTGCGGTCGATCAGCTGCGGCGTCTTGACCTCGACGTAGTCGGCGGCCTCGAGGCGCCGGCGCATGTAGGCCTCGACCGTACGGTGCAGGGTCCAGCCCTTGGGGTGCCAGAACACGCTGCCGGCGGCCTCCTCCTGCAGATGGAACAGGCCCATCTCGCGGCCGAGGCGCCGGTGGTCGCGCTTTTCCGCCTCCTCCAGCATGCGCAGGTAGGACTTGAGCTGCTTCTCGTCCTCCCAACAGGTGCCGTAGACGCGCTGCAGCTGCTCGTTGCGCGCGTCGCCGCGCCAGTAGGCGCCCGAAACCTTGGTCAGCTTGAAGGCGTGGCCCAGCCTCCCGGTCGAGGGCAGGTGCGGCCCGACGCAGAGATCGAGCCACTCGCCCTGGCGATAGACCGTGATCTCCGCGTCCTCCGGCAGGGTCTCGATGTGCTCGGCCTTGTACTTCTCGCCGAGATCCTGGAAGAAGCGGATCGCCTCGTGCCGGTCCCAGACCTCGCGGGCGATGGCCTCGTCGCGCTTGACGATCTCGTGCATACGCGCCTCGATCTTCTCGAGATCGTCCGGAGTGAAGGGTTCGCTGCGGGCGAAGTCGTAGTAGAAGCCGTTCTCGATCGCGGGGCCGAAGGTCACCTGGGTGCCGGGATAGAGCTCCTGCACCGCTTCCGCCATGACGTGGGCGCAATCGTGGCGCAGCAGCGCGAGCGTATCCGCGTGGCCCCGTGTCACGATCTCGACGGCCACATCCCGGTCTATAAGAGAGGCGAGGTCCTTCAACTCCCCGTCGACCTTGAGCGCCAGTGCGGCCTTGGCCAGGCCGGGGCCGATCGCCGAGGCGATCTGGGCGCCGCTGACCGGCGCGTCGAACTCGCGCACGCTTCCATCGGGCAGCGTGATGGCAACCATGGCGACCGACTCAGTCTTTGTTGTCTGGAACCTCACGAAGCCGGCAATTTAGAAGGAAAACGGGGCCTGTCAAGAAGGCCCCTGTCCAACCCGTGGGAGTGGCGGCTCTCAAGTGGCGTCGGATTTCTCCTTGGGCCCCGGCTGCTCGAATATAAAGGGCTTGTCCTTGCCTTTCCGCTTGTCCGGCAGGGGCGGCTGAGGTGCGGCATAGAAACGCCGCTCGCGCTTGTCCCAGGATCGCTCGAACGGCTGGCTCATGCGCACGCCGTTGCCCTCCGCCTCGGCCGCGCGCTGGGCGTCCTGGAGCTGTTGGGCCATCTCCTGGTTCCACGGCATGACATAGGCGCGCGGCTCGGCCAGGCCCTCGATGCCCAGCCAGAGGTAAATCGCCTCGTCCTCCTTCATCCTGGCGCCCAGCACGGTGGCCTCGGCCAGCTCGACGTTGTTCCACTCGATCTCCATCGGCTTGGGCCGGCTGAGCAGGTCGGCCAGGCTGACGTAGGCGGCGGGCAGGAAAAGCGCCGTGGTGACCAACGCGGTGACCTTGACCCAAATCCTGCGCGGCGCCCAGATGCTGATCTGCGCGAGGATGGCGGCAAGGCCGCCGAACACGACGAAAAAGCCTGTCAGATCGTCCATCAGGTTTTCTTCCCGGTCCGCAGGGGCCGCGGCAGGTTGTTCACACTACCCCTCACCAGGCGCCCGGACTTGTCGAGCGCGAAACGGAAAGCCGTCAGCTCCTGGCCTTCCTGCTTGAGCGTAAGCTTGGTCGCCAGAATCTGCTTGGCGGCTTGCTCCGGCGAGGGCTTGACACTGACCACCACCGTCACCGGCACCGGCAGCTGTCCGGTGAGATCCCGGTAGAGATGCAGGTTCACCGTGTAATCGCCGCTCGGAACGCCACGGCTGTAGGACACCTCATAATTCAGCCCCGAGAAGTCGGCGTGCAGTCCCAGGTCGTCGCGCAGCAGGTTGAAGACCACGCCACCCTTGTTCGAATAGCCGACCGGGACATCGCCGGGCGCCTCGACCCAAAGATCCACGTCGGTGTTCCGATCGTCCGGCCAGCGGATCTCGACGATGACGTTGCCCGGGCTGGGCGCATCCTCCTCGGCCTTAGCGGGCGGATTGAGATGCGGCAGCAGCAGCAGGACGATCGCAATGAAGCCGGCCAGCGCCAGGAAGATGACGTCGCGAAAAACCGTATCGCTGTCGTCTTCCTCGAGCAGCTCAAGTCCCTCCATGGTCTTCTCCAAACTCGACCAGCGCGGTGATCAGCTTGACCGTGCCGCCCGCCAGCAAGCGGTAGTTGACCATGAGCCAGACATTGAGCACCGCCCCGACAAGGGTCGTGTAGAGCGCGGTGGAAAGGCCTTCGATCAGGGTCGAAACCATGGGAGCGATCGACTGGACGTCCGAGGCGCGTTCGGGATCGACGCCCGACAGCGCAATGATGAAGCCGACCACCGTGCCGATCAGGCCCAGAAGCACGAGGCTTCCGGCCGTGTGGCGCACCGCCGCGATCCTTTGCGACAGTTTGAGCCGCAGGGTCGACGCGAGGGTCGACCGGCTCTCGACGCCGCGCCCGCGCAGCTTGGCGATGTAGTCGGCGGTCGTGGACGGTACGAGCGGATTGAAGGCCTTGACCTGGTTGAGGTCCCGGCTGGTCTGCCAGACCCTGAGGGTGCAGAACGCCAGACCCCCGAGGAAAGCCGCCACGATCACGATGGACAGATGGCTTTGGTCGCCCGACAGCACCTTGTGGATCCAACCCTGCAGATAGGTTGCGCCGAGCAAGGCCAATCCGATCAGGTTGACCAATACGAAGCGCAGAAGCAGCAGGTAGTGATATGGCTTCGCCCGGGCGGAGCGGGTGCGCGCCAGAAGCCAATTGACCCGCTGATCGTCGTCCTCGGCGGGCGCCCGCGAGTCCACCCGGGACAGGTCTTGCAAGCCGGTTATCAAATCGCTGGTGTGGGTATAGGCCATGCCTTTCTCCTGGTAACAGAAGCAAGATAGCCCGGCCCTGCTATCTGCGCTCTTTGCGGCGCGCCTCGGGCTTTATCGCAAATAAACGGTCGCCCGGCGGCCAGGGTTCCACCCGGATGCCGCGCGATTCCCAAGGTATGCGTGCATGGTTAATGTCTCGTTACCGAATCGCACGGTATGCCGAGACAAAATCTCACGGTACCGCCGGAGACGACCACAACGGTCTCGGGGCGTTGATCCTGGGCGTGCTGGCGTGAGGGTCCGGCGGGTTCAGACGGAGGCGACGCCGGCCTCGCCGTCCGTCTCGAGGCCGAGCAGCTCGCGATAGACCGCCAGCGTCCGCGCGCACATCTTGTCCTTGGAGAAATTGGCGCGCACGTGGGCCTCCGCCTGCCGGCTCACGTGCTCGCGCTCGCTCGTGCTCAAGCGCAGGGCCTGCCGCAGGGCCTCGGCCAGGGAGGCCTCATCGCCGGGCGGGAAGGGGAAGGCGGTCACCCGCGGCAGCACCTGTTCGCGCATGCCGCCGTGATCGCTCGCCACGACCGGGCGCCCCATGGCCTGCGCCTCGCTGATTACCCGGCCGAAGGCCTCGGGCTCGGTGGACGCGGAGACCACCACGTCGGCCAACATGTAGGCGGCGGCCATGTCGTTGCACTGGTCGACGACGAAGGCCCGGCTGCGCAGGTCGAGGCGCGCGATCAGTTTCTCGAGCTCACGCCGATAGGCCGCGCGCCCGTGGTCGGCGCCGATCAGGACGCAGCAAAACTCCATATCGCGCAGGCGGGTCAGGGCCTTTAGCAGGAGCGCCTGTCCCTTCCAGCGGCTGAATCTGGCCGGCAGCATGACCAAAGGCAGGTCGTCGGGCACGCGCCAGTTGTTCGCCAGCTGGATGACCCTTTGGGGACTGACACGGGCCGGATTGAAGACCTCCAGGTCGACGCCGCGCTGAATCACGCGGACGCGCTGCGGATCGACCCCGTAGTTGTCGCGGATGTGAGCGGCGATGAACTGCGAGGGTGCGATCACCAGCTCGCCCTTGGTCATGATCGCGTTGTAGGCGCGCTTGAAGGGGGTGGAAAACCCGTAGGTGCCGTGAAAGGTGGTGACGAAGCGGCAGCCGGCCCGCCGCGCGGCGCGGCGCGCGCTCCACGCCGGCGCGCGCGAGCGGGCGTGGACGATATCCACGTCGAACTGCTCGATCACGCGCGCCAGACGGCCGGCGTTGCGGCGCATGACAAAGGGATTCTTCGAGGCCAGCGGCAGCCGCACGTGCACTGCCCCGGCGCGCACCAGGTGGCGCTCGAGCTGGCCGCCCTCGGAGGCAACGATGGACGTGCCGCCCGCCTCGACGACCGCGCCGGCGATATCCACGGTGCCGCGTTCCACCCCGCCCGTCTCCAATGCGGGCAGCACCTGGAGCACCACCGGTCGGCCGCCTTTCGCGGCCTCGCGCCCGGTGTTAGTCTCGTCGGCCAGTGTCGCAGAGTCCTCGTGAACCATGCCGGTCTCGGAATCCCCCTCCCGCGGTGCGCCGAAAACGCTGATGCGCCCGGACGGTAGCGCCATCGCCTACCACAAGACGCCTGGATCTGCACCCGGAATTGTCTTCCTGGGCGGCTTCATGTCCGACATGACCGGATCCAAGGCGCTCTGTCTCGAAGACTTCGCCCGGCGCCGCGGCCAGGCCTTTCTGCGCTTCGACTACCAGGGCCACGGCGAGTCCTCGGGCCGCTTCGAAGAGGGCACCATAGGGCTCTGGTCCGCGGACGCCGTGGACGCGCTCGACGAGCTGACCGAGGGGCCACAGGTGCTGGTCGGCTCCTCCATGGGCGGCTGGATCATGCTGCTGGCGGCCCTCGCCCGGCCACAGCGGGTCGCGGGCCTGCTCGGCATCGCCGCCGCGCCCGACTTCACCGAGGACCTGATGTGGGACGCCTATCCGCAAGAGGTGCGCGAAACGCTCCAGCGCGACGGCGTCTACCTTGAACCCTCGGACTACGGCGAGGAGCCCTATACGATCACCAAGGCGCTGATCGACGAGGGCCGCGAGCACCTCCTGCTGCGCGCACCGGTCCCGATCGCCTGTCCGGTCCGCCTGATCCACGGCATGGCCGACCCCGACGTGCCCTGGAAACTCGCGATCCGGCTGGCCGAGCGGCTCGAAAGCGACGACGTCGAGATAACGCTGGTCAAGGGCGGTAGCCATCGGCTGTCCGAGCCCGAGGACCTGGAACGGCTCGGTACGACCTTGGCTCGACTCTTGGAGCATATTGGTTGACGCCACAGGGGATTCACCGCCCGGCTGCAAAGAGCCTGTCCAGTCCGCTCCTATAGTCCGGATAGGAAAGCTCGACGCCCAGCTCCCGCTTGATGCGGCGGTTCGAGACCCGCTTGTTGTCGCGGTAGAAGGAGCGCGCCATGGAAGAGAGCTCGGCCTGCTCGAAAGGGACCAGGGGCGGCGGCGCGAGGCCCAACAGGCCGCAGGCATAGGCGATCACCTCGGCCGGCGGCGCCGGATCGTCGTCGCAGACGTTGTAGGCGCGGCCCGGGTTCGGCCGGGCCATAGAAGCCTCCAGCACCGTGGCGATGTCGCCCACGTGGATCCGGCTGAACACCTGGCCAGGCTTGTCGATGCGCTTGGCCTGACCGGCCTTCACCGTGGCGAGCGCGTTGCGCCCGGGGCCATAGATCCCGGCCAAACGGAAGACGTGCACTGGCACGCAGTGGTCGCTCTTAAGCGCCAGCCAGGCGGTCTCGGCCGCGACACGTTTCCGGCTGCGTTCGCCGGTCGGCTCGAGCGTCGAGTCCTCGTCGACCCAGCCACCGTCCCGGTCGCCGTAGACCCCCGTGGTCGAGAGATAACCGGCCCAGGCGAGGCCGGTCAGCGCCGCGATGTCGGCGCCGTGGCAGTCGATCACCGGGTCGCCCTCCGCATCCGGCGGCACGCTGGACAGCAGGTGCGTCGTGCCGGCCAGCGCCGCGCCGGGATCGGCCAGCGGGCGGGCGCGGTCGAAGGGATAGACCTCGAAGCCGGCACGGGCGGGCGACTCGGCCTCGCCGTCGCCGCGGGTTGTGCCCGCGACCCGCCACCCTTGCACCAGCAGACGCTCGGCGAGAACCCGGGCGGTATAGCCGAGGCCGAAGCAGAATAGGCGGGGCGGGGTGTCTCGAGTCGGCATATCGATAGGCCTTCCGTTGTATCTCTTCCCCTTCGGCCTGTCCCAGCAAGTCTAGAAATCCAGGTTCGCGTAATGCCGGGACGGCGGGTTGCCGGGGACGCGGTCGGCGAGCAGCGGCCGGAGGCTCGGCCGCGACTTGACCCGGGCGTACCAGTGCTTGGCCTCGCCGTGCTCCTCCCAGGGCACGTCGCCCAGGTAGTCGACAGCGGAGAGCTCCGCCGCCGCGGTGATGTCGGCCAGCGAGAAGTCGTCGCCGGCCAGCCAGCGCCGCCGCTCGGAGAGCCAGGCGATGTAGTCCAGATGATAGTGCACGTTGGCGTGGCCGGCGCGTATGGCCCCGGCATGCGGCTCGCCTTGCCCGAGCACGCGCTTCATGATCTTTTCGCCGACCAGGTTCCGCGTCACCTCGCGCTGGAACTTGACCTCGAACCAGGTGATCAGGCGCCGGGTCTCGGCCCGGTCGATCGGCGGCCCGCCCAGCAGGCTCGGCTCCGGGTAAGCCTCCTCGAGGTACTCGGCCACAACGCCGGCGCCGGCGACCGAGGTGCCATCCGCCTCGATCAGCACCGGCACCTCGCCGGCCGGGTTGAGCTGCAGGAAGGACGCCCGGCGCTCCCAGACCTTCTCCACCTTTAGTTCGAAGTCGAGCGTCTTCTCGGCCAGCAGGATGCGGATCTTGCGGCAGCCCGTCTCGAGCGGCAGATGGTAGAGGGTGCGCATGGGCGGCCGGACGAACTCCCTGGAAACGGCGCCGGGGCTCTCCCGGGGCCGGATCGTCGATCCAAGGTCGCGATCCCGGCTGGCCGGGTCAAGCCCGCGGAGAACATGTCACCGAAATTCCCCAGGAGCTGGCCTGGCCCGAGGGTCCCGACGGTTCCGTCCCTAAGCCGTTTTCGCTTCCGCCGCTAAAGTGATCGGGTGCTCCAGGCGCTCGATCATCTCCTTCGGCACGATCTGCCAGACATGGCCGCGCTCCTGCGGCCAGTGAATCAGCAGGCGTTCGGCAAGTCGGGACAGGGTCTCTTCCCGGTGCCGGCGCACCAGCTGCTTGAGCACGCCTTCCCAATGCTCGGTCTCGAGCCTCTGGTAGACCACCGAGTCCGGGTTGATGCGCTCGGGCAGCAGCTCGTCCGGGTCGTAGACGAAGGCCATGCCGCCGGTCATGCCGGCGGCGAAGTTGTCGCCCACGTCGCCAAGGATCGCGGCCACGCCGCCGGTCATGTACTCGCAGCCGTTCGAGCCGCAGCCCTCGACCACCGCCGTTGCGCCGGAGTTGCGCACGCAGAAGCGCTCGCCCGCCTGGCCGGCGGCAAATAGGCTGCCGGCCGTCGCCCCGTAGAGCACGGTATTGCCGATGATCGTGTTCGCGCCGGTCTCCAAGGGGCTCGCGGTCATCGGCCGCACCACGATGGTGCCGCCGGAGAGGCCCTTGCCGACGTAGTCGTTGGCGTCGCCGAAGACCTCGAGCTTGAGGCCCTGGACCGCGAAGGCGCCGAGCGACTGGCCGGCCGAGCCGCGCAGGCGCACCGTGACGTGATTCGGCTTGAGGCCGGCCATGCCGAAGCGGCGGGTGATCTTGGACGACAGCTTGGTGCCGATCGCCCGGTGCGTGTTGCGGATCGTGTACTGCAGCTGCATCTTCTCGCCCTCCTCGAAGAGGGCGCGGGCGTCCTCGATGATCTGGGCGTCAAGGGTCTCGGGCACCTCGTTACGGCCCTCGAGCGTGCAGTGCATCGGGTTGTCGCCCGAATCGGCCATGGCCAGGATCGGGTTCAGATCGAGGTCGTCCAGATGGGCGGCGCCGCGGCTGACCTGGAGCAGCAGGTCCGTGCGTCCGACGATCTCGTTCAGCGAGCGCGCGCCCAGGGAGGCCAGGATCTCGCGCACCTCCTCGGCCATGAAGCTGAACAGGTTGACGACCTTCTCCGGCGTGCCGGTGAACTTTTCGCGCAGCGCCGGGTCCTGGGTGCAGACGCCGACCGGGCAGGTGTTCGAGTGGCACTGCCGCACCATGATGCAGCCCATGGCGATCAGCGAGGCGGTGCCGACGCCGAACTCCTCGGCCCCCAGCATGGCGGCGATCACCACGTCCCGGCCGGTCTTGACACCGCCGTCGGTGCGCAGCCGCACGTGGTGGCGCAGCCGGTTCAGGGTCAGCACCTGCTGGACCTCGGACAGGCCCATCTCCCAGGGCACGCCGGCGTACTTGATCGAGGTCTGCGGCGAGGCGCCCGTGCCCCCCGAATGCCCCGAGATCAGGATCACGTCGGCCTTTGCCTTGGCAACGCCGGCGGCGACCGTGCCGATGCCCGAGCGCGCCACCAGCTTGACGCAGACCCGCGCCTCGGGATTGATCTGCTTCAGGTCGTAGATCAGCTGCGCCAGGTCCTCGATCGAGTAGATGTCGTGGTGCGGCGGCGGCGAGATGAGCATCACGCCCGGCGTCGAGTGCCGGAACCTGGCGATCATCTCGGTCACCTTGAAGCCGGGCAGCTGACCGCCCTCGCCCGGCTTGGCGCCTTGGGCGACCTTGATCTCGATCTCGCGGCACTTGTTGAGGTATTCGGCGGTCACCCCGAAACGCCCGGACGCGACCTGCTTGATCGCCGAGTTCGCGTTATCGCCGTGCGGCGTGGGATGG
Source organism: uncultured Kiloniellales bacterium (assembly GCA_947259625.1). Taxonomy (GTDB): domain Bacteria; phylum Pseudomonadota; class Alphaproteobacteria; order Kiloniellales; family JAKSDN01; genus CAMYKD01. Next base: position 10,346 of record CAMYMY010000004.1, read on the forward strand.
TAGCGCTCGGGATCTTCGCCGCCTTCACCCGAGTCGGACTTGGCGCCGATCCGGTTCATGGCGATGTTCAAGGTGCCGTGGGCTTCGGGCCCGAGCGCCCCCAGCGACATGCCGGGCGTGACGAAACGCTTGCGGATCGAGGTGATCGATTCGACCTCCTCTAGCGGAATCGGCTCGGTTCCCTCTGTCTTGAAGTCCAGCAGATCGCGCAGCGAGGACGGCGGCAGCTTGTGCGTGCCCTCGCTGAACTTCATGTAGGTCGAGTAGGAATCCGTCGCGACCGCAGCCTGCAGGGTGTGGATCAAGCCGGCCTGCCAGGCATGCTGCTCGCCGCCGCGGCGGTAGCGGTAGAAGCCGCCCACCGGCAGCGTCACGAAATCCTCGTTCCAAGCCTGCCGGTACCGCTCGAGCACCTTCTGTTGTATGCCGGTCAAGCCGATGCCGGAAAGACGGCTGGGCATGGCGGGGAAGTATTCGTCCACCAGGGTGCGTGACAGGCCGACGGCTTCGAAATTGCAGCCGCCGCGATAGGACGAGATGACCGCGATGCCCATCTTGGACATGACCTTGAGCAGGCCGTCGTCGACCGCCGTCATGTAGCGGCGGAGGCAGTCTTCCAGGGTCATGTCCCCGAACAGGCCGCGGCGCTGGCGCTCGGCAATCGATTCCTGCGCCAGGTAAGCGTTCACCGTGGTCGCGCCGACGCCGATCAGCACCGCGAAATAGTGCACGTCGAGGCACTCGCCGCTGCGCACGTTGAGCGAGATGAAGGTGCGCAGCTTCTGGCGCATCAGGTGCGTGTTGACCGCGCCCGTCGCCAAGATCATGGGAATCGCCGCGCGGCCGGGGCACATGGCCTTGTCGCTCAGCACCAAATGCTCGCAGCCGCCGCGCACCGCATCCTCGGCCTCGCGTTTGACCCGCTCTAGGGCGTCGCGCAGTGCCAATTCGCCGCCGTCTGCATCGAAGGTGCAGTCGATGTCGCCGGCCGTGTCGCCCATGTAGGCACGCATCGCATCGAACTCGGCGTTGGATAGCACCGGCGAATCGAGCTGCAGCAGCCGGCACTGGCTCTCGTCTTCGTCGAGAATGTTGCTCAGGTTGCCGAGCCGGGTCTTTAGGCTCATGACCCGCCGCTCGCGTAGCGAGTCAATCGGCGGATTGGTGACCTGGCTGAAGTTCTGCCGGAAGAAGTGGTGCAAGCCGCGGTACCGCTCCGAAAGCACCGCAAGCGGCGTGTCGTCGCCCATGGAACCGGTCGGCTCCTTGGCGTCCTCGACCATGGGATGGAGGATCAGCTCCAGGTCCTCCATGGTCAGGCCGAAGGAGAGCTGACGCCGGCGCAGGTCCTGCTTGTCGAACTCCACCGCCTCGCCGTGGTCCGGCTTTATCAGGTCGTCGATCACCTTGATCAGCTCTATCCAGCGGCCGAAAGGTGCCTGCTCGGCCAAATGGCTCTTGATCTCCCGGTCGTGGTAGAGGCGGCCCTCGGCCAGGTCGATGGCGATCATCTGGCCCGGGCCGATGCGGCCCTTTTCCACGATCCGGCTTTCGTCGAGCCGGACCATGCCGGTCTCCGAACCGGCGAAGAGCAGGCCGTCCTCGGTGATCGTGTACCTGAGCGGCCTGAGTCCGTTGCGGTCCATCCCGGCGATCGCCCAGCGTCCGCCGAAGGCGCAGATCGCCGCCGGACCGTCCCAGGGCTCCATTACCGCGTTGCAGTAGCCGTAGAGATCCTTCTGGGCCTGCGGCATGCTCTGGTTCCGGCCCCAGGCCTCGGGGATCATCATGGTCTTGACCATGGGCAAGTCGCGCCCGCCGCGGACCATCAACTCGAAGACCGCGTCGAGCGCCGCCGAGTCCGAGCTGCCCGGCAGGATGATCGGTTTAACGTCCTCGACCGCCGCGCCCAGCACCTCGCTCGCCAGCAGGCACTCGTGCGCCCTCATCCAGTTGACGTTGCCCTTGAGCGTGTTGATTTCGCCGTTGTGAGCGAGCACGCGGAACGGTTGGGCGAGCCACCAGTTCGGAAAGGTGTTGGTCGAATAGCGTTGGTGGAAGATGGCGAAGTTGGAGACGAACCGGGTATCCAGCAGGTCGGGATAGAAGGCGGTCAGCTGTTCGGCCAGGAACATACCCTTGTAGATCACCGAGCGGCAGGACAGCGAGCAGATGTAGAAGTCCTTGATCGACTCCTCCTCGGTCGCCTTCTCGATGCGCCGCCGGATGATATAGAGGTCGACCTCGAACTGCTTGGCGGTCACGCCCCGGCTGTTGGCGATCATGATCTGCTCGATCTCGGGGCGCGTGGCGTTGGCCTTCTCGCCGATGACCTCGGTGTTCACCGGAACCTGGCGCCAGCCGTAGATGCTGTAGCCGGAACTGAGGATCTCGCGTTCGACGATGACCCGGCAGCGCTCCTGGGCGCCCAGGTCGGTGCGCGGCAGGAAGATCATGCCGACGGCGATCCGGCCCGGGCCCGGCTCGTGGCCGGTACGCGCGATGTGCTCGTGGAAAAAATTCTGAGGGATCTGCACGTGGATCCCGGCGCCGTCGCCGGTCTTGCCGTCCGCATCCACGGCACCGCGGTGCCAGACCGCCTTTAGCGCCTCGATTCCCGCCTCGACCACCTCGCGCCGCGGCTTGCCGTCGATCGTGGCCACCAGGCCGACTCCGCAGGCGTCGTGCTCCTCGGCCGGGTCGTAAAGGCCGTTCCGCGTCAGATGCTCCGCGTTCGCGCGCCAGCGCTCGACAAGGCCAGCACCCGTGTTCTCGGTCGTTCGTCCGGTCATGTCATTTTCCACCCGGTTCAGGCCACGGCACGGTTGGGCGCTGCCGCGCCGTCCGTCTTCTGTGCCTCTATGTACTGGTCGATCTGCGCGGCGACGTCGCGGCCGTCACGCACCGCCCAGACCACGAGCGAAGCGCCGCGCACGATGTCGCCGGCGGCGAAGACGCCGTCCAGAGACGTCATCAAGGTCCGGAAGTCGATTCCGACGGTACCCCAACGGGTTACTCCCAGCTCCGGCGCGCCGAACAGCCGGGGCAGATCCTCCGGGTCGAAGCCCAGCGCCTTGATCACGAGGTCGGCCTCGACCGTGAAGCTGGACCCCGGGATCGCGGTCGGAGTCTGGCGGCCGGTCGAATCCGCTACGCCCAAGTGAATCCGGGCCGCTCGTACCGCCGCGACCTTGCCGTCGCCCAGAAAGGCCTCCGGCGCCGCCAGCCAGACGAACTCGACCCCTTCCTCCTCGGCGTGGGCCACCTCGCGCTGCGAGCCGGGCATGTTCTCGCGGTCGCGGCGGTAGAGGCACTTGACCGATCGGGCACCCTGTCGGACCGCGGTGCGCACGCAGTCCATCGCGGTGTCGCCGCCGCCGACCACGACGACGTGCTTGTCCCGCGTGTCCAGCGTGCCGTCCTCGATGGCCGGCACGTGGTCGCCCAGGCCATGGCGGTTCGAAGCCGTGAGGTAGTCGAGCGCCGGAACCACGCCGTCGAGTCCCGCGCCCGGAACCTTGATGTCACGCCCCTTGTAAACGCCGGTGGCGATCAGCAGTGCGGCATGGCGCTGGCGCAGTTCCTGGAGCGTGGCATCGCGGCCGACCTCGAAGTCGAGATGGAATGTCACTCCAGCCTCGGCGATCAGCTTGGCGCGCCGCGCCACGACGTCCTTTTCCAGCTTGAAGTTCGGGATGCCATAGACCAGCAGGCCGCCTATGCGGTCGTAGCGGTCGTAGATGTCCACCCGATATCCCCGGCGGCGCAGCTCCTCGGCAGCGGCAAGACCGGCGGGCCCGGCGCCGATGATGCCGACCGAGGCCTCCAGCTCGCGCAGCGGCCGGACCGGTTTGACCCAGCCACGCTCCCACGCGGTTTCGGTGATGTAGCGTTCCACCGAGCCGATCGTCACGGTACCGTGCCCGGCCTGCTCGATTACGCAGTTGCCCTCGCAAAGCCGGTCCTGCGGGCAGATGCGGCCGCAGATCTCGGGCAGATTGTTGGTGGCCTGGGCCAGCTCGTAGGCCTCTTCGAGCCGCCCCTCGGCGGTCAGCATTAGCCAATCGGGGATATTGTTGTGCAGTGGGCAGTGCACCTGACAGAAGGGCACGCCACATTGCGAGCAGCGCGCGGCCTGATCGGCAGCGCGGCCAGGGTCGAACTCTCGGTAAATCTCATCGAAGTCTTCGCGCCGGGCGGCCGCGTCCCGCTTGTCGGGCATGCGCTGGTCGACGCTGACGAACTTCAGCATTCTGCTTGGCATTCCGATACTTCTCCGCTTGCCGAGTTCGCGGCCCGGCAGAGCCGAACGCCCCCTCGCGAAGCGGCGCGCGGGCAACAGGCGAGCCCGCCTTCAAGGCAATATCTTGACTCCGAAGTGACCCTCGCCGCGAGAGGAATCCGACATTTTGGTCAATATTATTGACGTATATTTTAGGCGATCTCCGAGGAAACCGCAAGCGCTCCGGTAAGGCGCCGGGCTTGCAAAGATTATTTAGTACCACAATAGGACTAAAATGTCCGCTGTGCGCCGAAGGATGTGCCTGATATAAGATCCTGACCGCCGATTCCGGGGTAGCCGATTTGCCGCTTTTGCATATTCTGGTTCTGGCGATCGTCCAGGGCATCACCGAGTTTCTGCCGATAAGCTCCTCCGGGCACCTAGTGCTGGTCTGGCAAGCCTTCGATATCGCCGGCTGGCAAGTGCCGGAGGAATCCCAGGGCGAGCGGCTCATCCTCGACGTGGCGGCCCACCTTGGCACCCTGTTCGCGGTTCTGCTCTACTTCCGGGCCGACGTGGCCAGGATGACCATGGGCCTCGCCAAAGCCTTTATCGGGCAGCGCAGCCCCGGGGCCGATTTGGCTTTCTACGTGGTGCTCGGCACCCTACCCCTCGTCGTGGTCGGTTTCCTTATGAAGGACCTGGTCGTCACCAGCCTGAGAAACCCGACCATTGTGGCCTCGACCACCATCGGCTTCGGCCTGCTGCTCTATGCCGGAGACCGGATCGGCATGACGGTCCGACGCATCGAGCACCTCGGCTTCGGCAGCGTGATGTTGATCGGCTGTGCCCAGATTTTGGCGCTGGTCCCCGGCACCAGCCGGTCGGGCATCACCATGACCGCCGCGCGCTTCTGCGGCTTCGAACGCACCGATGCCGCCCGATTCTCCATGCTGCTGGCGGTTCCGGCGATTCTGGGGGCGGCCACCCTGGCGGGGTACGACCTCTATCAAATGGGAAGCCTGCAGCTCGGTCTGGACGCCGCCATCGCTGCCGTGCTGTCCTTCGTGGCCGCGCTCGTCGCCATCTCCGTGATGATGAACTGGCTCAGCCACGCCACCTTCACGCCCTTCGTCGTCTACCGGATCGCGCTGGGGGGCGCGCTGCTCTACCTGCTCTACGAGGAATGGATCCTGGACCTCTTCGGCTTCTGAGCACGGACCAGCGCTACAGGCCCCGGGACCGCTGGCCGAAACGTCCGCCGCGGCGGTAACGGTCCAGGTACGTCGGCAGGATCACCTCGACCGCGGTCGGCCGAATGCCGAGGTCGGCGAACGTCAGCGTGTCCGGACCGACCACGTTGTCGTGGCGCAGCAGCTTGACCTGGTCGCGGGTGAGCAGCGGCGCGGGCAACCGTTCGAGCACCGCGGCCTCCAGGGAAGCCGCCCAGAACGGCAGCGGCAAAAGAAGGCGCCGCCGGCCGATCTGATGCAGCATCAGCTCCAGGAGCTCCTTGAAGCTGTAAACCTGCGGACCGCCGAGCTCGTAGGTCTTGCCGGCACAGGCGGGATCGGTCAGGCACTTGACCACGGCATCGGCCACGTCCCCGACGTAAACCGGCTGGAAGCGGGTCCGCCCGCCGCCGATCAAGGGCAGCACAGGGGATACCTTGGCCAAAGAGGCGAAGAGGTTGAAGAACTCGTCCTCAGGTCCGAAAACGATGCTTGGCCGCAGCACGACGGCCGCCGGAAAGGCCTGCCGCACGGCCTGCTCTCCCGCGGCTTTGGTCCTGGCATACTTTGCGTCCGCGGACTCGTCGGCTCCGATCGCCGAGACCTGCACCAGATGCTTCAGCCCGGCCGCCGCCGCCGCCTCGGCCAATCTCCCGGCGCCCTGCTGATGCACCCCTTCGAAGCTCTGCTTGCCGCGCTCGAACAGCACGCCGACCAGGTTGATCGCCGCTTCCGCGCCCTCGAGCGCAGCGCGGACCGCGGCCTCGTCCTGAAGCGGCGCGCGCAGCGGCGTGATCTGGCCGACGTCGCCCAGCGGCTGGAGGAACGCCGCCTGCGACGGGCGCCGCACGGCGACCCGCACGAGCCAGCCTCGCTGTGCCAGGCGTTTGACGACATGGCGTCCGATGAACCCGGAGCCCCCGAAGACCGTGACGACTTGCGCTGCCATGCCCTTGTACTCCCGAGTCAATAGTCCGCAAGGGCCCGATACGGGGCCCACGCTGTACCGCCTGCCCCCGGGCGCCGTCGCGGCCCATGGGATTACGGCTCTGTTTATACACCCACCACCAGGGAAGACGACACCGAATCGGCAACCATCCAACCGGGATTCCGGCCCCCGGAGCGATGGATTTGCAGAGAAGAACTTTACCGCGGACCCTTACAATTTCCCGAGCGTGGTTCTATCTTGACACTCGGAACCGGCCAATGGCCGCCGACACATCGTTTGCCGCGCCGGCCGCCGGAATCGGGGACCGCCGACGCATAGGGGGCCGTTGAACACCGAATGACCATCGAACTGCACCAGGACGACCTGCCCGAAGGCCTCGATTTCGGTGACTGCGTAGCGATCGATTCCGAGACCATGGGATTGAACCTGGAACGCGACCGCCTTTGCCTGCTGCAGCTCTCCGCCGGCGACGGCACGTGCCACCTGGTGCAGTTCCGCGACTCGGACTACCGGGCTCCCAACCTGAAGGTCCTGCTGAACGACCCGGCGGTGACCAAGCTGTTCCATTTCGCCCGATTCGACCTGGCCATGATCGAGCGCCACCTTAGCGTGACCTGCCGGCCCGTCTACTGCACCAAGGTCGCGTCAAAGCTCGTCCGCACCTTCACCGATCGCCACGGCCTGAAGGACCTTTGCAGGGATCTGCTGGGTGTCGAAATCTCCAAGCAGCAGCAAACCTCCGATTGGGGCGCGGCCGAACTCACCAAGGAGCAGATGCGCTACGCCGCCTCGGACGTGCTATATCTGCACCGCTTGCGCGACCAGCTCGACGGCATGTTGGCGCGCGAAGGACGCAGCGCCCTGGCCGAGGCGTGCTTCGAGTTCCTGCCGGTCCGCGCCAAGCTGGATCTGGCCGGCTGGGCCGATGTGGATATTTTCGCCCACTGACAACATATAACGGAAGGTGCTTCGGGATGCCGCACCTCGATGCACCGCTCTGCCAATCTGCTATAATTGCAAGGCCGGGCGGGCGACGAACGCCGCACCGAAACGCAGGTGATAGCCGATGAGACCCCAGACCGAAGGGACGACCGAAACCGACCAGCCGGACCTGGCCGCCGCGCGCCACGTCCTCGACCTCGAGGCCAGAGCGTTGGACGCCTTGGGCCGCGTCCTGGGCCAGAGTTTCGTCGAGTCGCTCGACCTCATCGGCGCGGTGCGCGGACGCGTGATCGTCACCGGCATGGGCAAGAGCGGCCACGTTGCGCGCAAGGTGGCCGCGACCCTGGCGTCCACGGGATGCCCGGCGCTGTTCGTGCATCCCGCCGAAGCGAGCCACGGCGACCTCGGCATGATCACCAGGGACGACGCCGTGATCGCGCTGTCCAACTCGGGCGACACCGCCGAACTTGGAGACATTGTCGCCTATTGCCGGCGCTTCGGGATCCCCCTGGTTGCCATCACGGCCCGCGCCGATTCTGCGCTCGCCGACGATGCCGATCGTGCCCTCATCCTGCCCCAGACCGACGAGGCCTGCCCCATGGGCCTGGCGCCGACAACCTCCACCACGATGATGATGGCGCTGGGTGACGCCATCGCCATCGCGCTGTTCGAACGTAAGGGCTTCTCGGAGCGGGACTTCCAGCTCCTGCACCCCGGCGGCTCGCTCGGCCATAGGCTGCTGCGCGTCGCCGAAGTCATGCGCGGCGCGGAGGAGTTGCCGCTGTGCCGGCCGGCCACTCTCATGGCCGAGGCGATCCTTGTCATGACCAACCGGGCCTTCGGCTGCGTCGGCGTCACGGATGACGACGGCCGTCTGATCGGAATCGTCACGGACGGCGACCTGCGGCGCCACATGGCCCCGAACCTGCTCGAGCTGCGCGCCAGCGAGGTCATGACCAAGGGCGCCAAGACGACCCGCGCGCAGGCGCTGGCCGCCGAGGCCCTCGGCGTGATGAATACGAACAGCATCACCAGCCTTTTCGTGGTCGAGGACGACCGCCCGGTCGGCATCGTGCGGATGCACGATTGCCTCCGGGTCGGCGTCGCATAGCGGGGCCGGGGTCCGTGCCGCAGGCAACGCGATACCAGACCGCCGAAGGTCCCGGCGGCGCGCCGTCGGCCAAGGGCGTTTCGCCGGCGGCACCCCCGCGCTTGTCGGGCCGGAACAGCTACAGCATCTTCGTCGGCTTCATGAAGGTGCTGCTGCCGGCCCTGGCGGTGGCGTTGATCCTGCTGGTGGTGATCTGGCCGCAGCTCGGCCGGGACGACAGCCGGTTTCGCATCCGGGTGTCCGACATATCGCTCGAACAGGCCGACAGCCTCAGCATGCTCAACGCGCGGTTCGAAGGCGTGGACGGCCACGACCAACCCTTCGTGCTGACCGCAGACGAGGCCACCCAGACCGCCGATGACGACAACCTGGTTCATCTCGAGTTGCCGAAGGGCGACATGACGCTCGAGGACGGCACGTGGCTGGCGATGACCGCCCGGGAAGGCCGATACAGGCGCAACATCCAGGTGCTCGAGCTGAGCGGCGAGGTGACCTTGTTTCACGATCAGGGCTTCGAGATGCGTACAGAGGCGGCGCGGATCGACCTGGAAGCAGGCACCGCAGGGGGCTCCGAGCCTGTCGAGGGGCAGGGCCCCTTCGGGACCCTCGTGTCCGAGGGTTTCCGCGTGCTCGATCGCGGCGAGCGCATCGTCTTCACCGGACGGAGCCGCGCGGTCTTCCATCCGGACGCTACGCAGGTAGAACAGTGACCTCGCCGCGCCACCTTTGCATTTTCGCCGCCTTGTCGGTGCTCTCCTTCGCCGCCCCACAGCCAGCGGCGGCACAGGGCCTCTCGACCCTGCAAAGCGGCGAGGGCCCGCTTGAGATCACCGCCGACCAGGGCATCGAGTGGCGGCGCAAGGAGCGGCTCTATGTCGCGCGCGGCAACGCCCGGGCGGCCCGCGGCGCGCTTGAACTCTACGCCGACGCCCTGACCGCCCATTACCGCGACACGGCCAAGGGCGGCACCGAGGTCTACCGTATCAATGCCGACGGGCACGTGCGCATCGTCTCGCCCGGGCAAACGGTCCGGGCCGACAACGGCGTCTATAACGTGGACCGCGCCCTGGTCGAGTTGCGCGGCCGCGACCTGCGCCTGGAAACCGAGCAGGATCTGATCCGCGCGCGCGACAGCCTGGAATATTGGGAGCGCCAGCGTGCCGTCGTAGCCCGGGGCGATGCGGTGGCGGTGCGCGGCAACAGGGAAATCAGGGCCGATGTGCTGACGGCCTATTTTCGCCCCGACGCCGACGGCCACCTCGAGATGCGCACGGTCAAGGCCGATGGCAACGTGCAGATTTCCACCCCGACGGAATTTGCCCGCGGCGCCGGTGGGGTGTATTACGTAACCGAACAGCTCGCCACCCTGACTGGCGCCGTCAAGATCACCCGCGGCGAAAGCCAGTTGAACGGCGAGTATGCCGAGGTCGATCTGGAGGCCGGGGTAAGTCGGCTGCTCGGCGCTCCGCCCAACCAGCCGGGCGATGCGCGGGTGCGCGGCCTGCTTGTTCCGGAGTCTCTGGACAAGTCCGGCAACGGCCAATGACCGGGAAAGGCCCGATGACCACAGGACCGCACAGCGACGCAAAACAAGCAGGTTCGCGGACGGACGCGCCGAAGCTGGTCGCCGACAACCAAGGCCTGGTCGCCGTGAACCTCGGCAAGAGCTTCAAGAAGCGGCCTGTGCTGCGCGGCATCAACGTTTCGGTCCAGCGTGGCGAGGCGGTCGGCCTTCTGGGACCCAATGGCGCCGGCAAGACCACCACTTTTTACATCATTACGGGACTGCTCGCCCCCGACTACGGCTGGGTCACGCTGGACGGTCACGAAATCACCGATCTGCCCATGTATCGCCGCGCCCGCCTGGGCGTTGGCTATCTGCCCCAGGAAGCCTCGATATTTCGCGGCCTGACGGTCGAGCAGAACATTCGTGGCGTGCTCGAAGTGGTCGAGCCGGTGCGCGAGCGGCGCGAGGCCAAGCTTGACGATCTTCTGGCCGAGTTTTCAATCACCCACCTGCGCCGGACGCCGGCGCTCGCGCTCTCAGGCGGCGAGCGGCGGCGCGTCGAGATCGCCAGGGCCCTTGCGTCACGGCCCAGCTTCATTCTCCTGGACGAGCCCCTGGCCGGCATCGACCCGATCGCGGTCAACGACATTCGGGAGCTGGTCTCGCACCTGAAGGACCGTGGTATCGGGGTCCTGATCACAGACCACAACGTGCGGGAGACCCTGGAAATCATCGACCGCGCCTATATCATTCACGATGGCACGGTTCTTATGGAGGGCGAACCCTCCGAAATCGTGTCCCACGAGGACGTCCGCCGTGTTTACCTGGGCGAAACGTTTAGTCTCTAAAGGCTAGGGTCATGGCGGTGACCCAGCGCCTCGATCTCCGACAGTCCCAGTCACTGGTAATGACGCCGCAGCTGCAGCAGGCGATCAAGCTGCTGCAGTTGTCCCATGTGGAGCTGGCCGAATACGTCGAGCGAGAGCTGGAGCAGAACCCCCTGCTCGAGCGTGAAGAAGCGGGGGAGGATCGGCCGGCCGCAGACCTGGAAGCCGGCGCCGACAGCGACGATTCGGCCGCGGCCAATAGCGAGACCGGCGCGACGCCCGACACCCTGGACCAGGCCAATGCGGAAACCCTGCCTCAGGCCGCCGACCAGCCGCTCGATACAGACTTTCCCGGCGACGAGGACACCGGGCCGGCGGCCGACTGGTCGCCCGGCGACGCCGCCTTCGAAAATTGGGGACACGGCGGCAACGTCCGGTTCGAGACCGATGGTTCGTCGCTGGAGCAAAGTCTCGGGGAAACGGTCGACCTTCGCCAACACCTGCTGCTGCAGCTCCAGATAGAGATCACCGACCCGGTGGACCGCATGATCGGGGTCCACCTGATCGACCTGCTCGACGATGCCGGCTATCTGACCGGCGACTTGGCCGAGGTCGCGGCGCTGCTCGGCTGCGAGACGACCCGGGTCGAGGCGACGCTCCTTCGCCTGCAGAGCTTCGAGCCGCCCGGCGTTTTCGCTCGCTCGCTCAGGGAGTGCCTGGCCATCCAGTTGGCCGAACGCAACCGCCTCGATCCGGCGATGGAGGCGCTGCTCGACAACCTCGACCTGCTGGCCGGGCGCGAAACGGCCAAGCTGAAGGACCTGTGCGGGGTCGACGACGAGGATTTCGCGGAGATGGTGGCCGAGGTCAGGGCGCTCGACCCAAAACCGGCCCTGGCTTTCGACACCCAGGCCGCCGAGCCGGTGGTGCCGGATATCCTGATGCGGTCCAGGCGGAACGACTGGCTGATCGAGTTGAACGGCGAAACCCTGCCGCGCGTTCTGCTCAACGAGCGCTACTATGCCCGCATCAGCAAACAGGTCCGCAGCGAGCCCGAGCGGGCGTACATCGCCGAGCACTTCCAGTCGGCCAACTGGCTGATCAAGTCGCTGCAGCAGCGGGCGACCACCATCCTCAAGGTCGCCACGGAAATCGTCCGTCAGCAGAACGCGTTTTTCCACAAGGGCGTGCAGCACCTCCGGCCGCTGACGCTGCGCGACGTTGCCGAAGCCATCGAGATGCACGAATCGACGGTCAGCAGAGTGACCTCCAACAAATACATCGCGACGCCGCGCGGCACATACGAGCTCAAGTATTTCTTCAGCGCCTCGATCGCCGCCACGGGTAACGGTGCGGCCCATTCCGCCAAGGCGGTGCGCGACCGTATCAAGAGGCTGATCGACGCGGAGGAATCCGCCAAGGTGTTGTCCGACGACACCATCGTCGAGCTGCTGCGCGGCGACGGTATCGACATCGCCCGGCGAACCGTCGCCAAGTACCGCGAAACCATGAGGATTCCCTCGTCCGTACAGCGCCGGCGTGAGAAGTCACTTGGATCTTGAGTGTCCCGCCAGAGGCCGTTGTGCCGGCGAAAAACCGCTTGCCAAGCCCGATTCCAGACCCAGATTCTCATCTGGGAGGTGCTCTTGACTCCGAAGAATGCCGCTACTATGGTCCGCCGCACCGTCGAACCGGGAAGGATATCCGGCGGCGGCCACGGGGCACCGCAGCGACCCGTTAGGAACCCGAAAACCTAAACTGATGCAGCTATCCGTTAAAGGGAAACAGCTCGACATCGGCAACGCCTTGCGTGCCCATGTCGAAACCAGCCTGGAGCGTATTCTGGGCAAGTATTTCGGTGACGCGATCGTGGCGCGAGTCACCTTGTCGCGCGAAGCGCACCTCTATCGGGCCTCGGTTTCAGCCCACGTGGGTCGCAACATCCTTTTGGAGGCCCAAGGCGAAGCGGGCGAGCCTTATCCGGCGTTCGACACGGCAGCCGAGCGCCTGTCAAAACGGCTGCGTCGCCACAAGCGGCGGCTGCGCAACCACCATAAGGAGAACCCGGTCGAACTGGAGTCGGTGCCGGCACAGAAATACATCCTGGTGGGACCTGGAAACGAGAATCCCGATGGGGAGGAAAGCCCGGACGGTTCCGACGACCAGCCCATGGTGGTGGCCGAGATGGCGGCCGAGATTCCAAGCCTCACCGTGAGCGAGGCGGTCATGCGGATGGACCTGGCCGATTTGCCGGCCATGATGTTCCGCAACAGCGCCCACGGCGGACTGAACATGATCTACCACCGGGCGGACGGCAACATCGGCTGGCTGGACCCCCGCGGAAACCGTGGCACCGACGGTCAAGAGTCGTAGGAACGCGATGGATATTGTCGAGTTGATACAGCCCAAGGGCGTCGTCGCCAAGCTCCGCGTGACGAGCAAGAAGCAAGCGCTTCAAGAGCTCGCCAAGCGCGCGGCCGAGCTGACCGAACAGCCGGAACGGGCGATTTTCGAAGTCCTTGTCGAGCGTGAGCGCCTGGGCACCACGGGTGTCGGCAACGGCATCGCAATCCCACATGGCAAGCTGCCGGGACTTGATCGGCTTCACGGACTTTTCGCCCGCCTCGAAAAACCGATCGACTTCGACGCCATCGACGAACAGCCGGTCGACCTGATCTGCTTGTTGCTGGCGCCGGAGACGGCTGGGGCCGATCACCTGAAGGCGCTGGCGCGTGTCTCGCGCCTGTTGCGCGATCCGGCGATCTGCGAAAAGCTGCGGGGCACCGACAAATCCGATGCCATCTATGCGCTGCTGACGGAATCGACCACCAGCCACGCCGCCTGAGGCCGGGCGGGCGCCGGCGAGCGGCGGTGAGTGGGCAACTACTGGATGGACACCGGCTCCAGGTCGTGACGCCGGATCGTGGCGATGGCCACATCGCGGGTCGGCAGCACGGTAACCTGCGTACCGTCGGCCGTGTAGACCGCGAAGAGCCTCTGACCCTCTATTTCGATGGGCTTCACGTAAGCAAGGTCGCTGACGCCCAGGGCCATCAGGTCTTGCTGCGATATCTGTCGAATGCTTTCAGCGTTGGTCATGGTTCTTCCTCTTGGGTCGCTGGTCCAGGCCGCGTCACCGCGCCTTCCGACCCGCCGCCGAACGGACCTTGGCCTCGATGGTCCGGCTCTCGGCTCCGCCGCCGCTCGAGCTGATCTCTATGGTACGCACCTGGGGCTCCACCAGCGGCCGCTCCAGATCGATGCTGAGCAGGCCGTTGTCCAGCTTCGCACCGCTCACCTCGATGCCCTCGGCCAGCACGAAGCTGCGTTGGAACTGGCGCGTGGCGATACCGCGGTGCAGGTAGACCCGTTCTGTTTCTTCGCTTTGCCGGCCACGGACGACCAACTGGTTGTCTTCGAGTTGCACCTGCAGGTCGTCGGCCCCGAAACCGGCCACCGCGACCGTAATGCGCAGGCGGTTCTCCGCGACCTGTTCCACGTTGTAGGGGGGATAGCTGTCCGCCCCATTCTTCGCGATCCGGTCGACCGCGCGCTCGAACTGGTCGAAACCGAGAAACAGCGGGCTGTTGAAAAGGGACAGTCGAGACATCGACCAGCGTCCTCCTCGAACAATGAGCAAGGGCTGCTGTTAACCTTCGCTCTTCGGGCCCGCAGCACCGGCATCCCGAGAGCGGACGGCCCATTTCTCGGCACCGTCTGAACACTATGTGGGATATGCCCGCCCCGGCGTCAAGCCGGGCACGACCGGTCACCAACCGTTAGGGGATTTTTAGCGAAGCTTTGGGAGTCTGCGATACGAGTACGGCTTGCCGCCGTTCCGGCTACGTACAACCATGAGAGGTAAGTTCCATGGCCGATGTGTCGCTTTCCGTGAACCTTGTCGAGGAGATCGCCGCCAAGGGGGCCATCACCGCCCAGGACGTCTCGGATCTCCGTCAGGGTGTCTTCAAGGACAGCATCGTCGACAAGGAGGAGGCCGAGGCGGTGTTCCACCTGGACCAGGCCTGCAAGACGAAAGATCCGTCGTGGACACAATTTTACGTTGATGCTCTGACCGACTATTTCGTGTGGCAAGCCAAGCCGGCCGGCTATGTGAGCGAGGAGCAGGCCCAGTTCCTGATCGACAACATCGCCTGCGACGGCCGGATCGACGACGCAAGCGAACTGGAGCTGCTGCTCAACGTCATCCATTGGGCGACGTCCTGCCCCGAGGACCTCTCGCTCTTCGTCCTGGAGGCGGTCCGCGAGGCCGTGCTCTCCCCCAAGACCTCGGCCTTCGGTTTCAGAGGCGCCCCGGCCGTCATCACGGCAGCGGACGTCGAGATCGTCCGGACCTTGATCTATGCCGGCGGCAGCGGCGGCGGATTCACCGTGACCCGGCGCGAGGCCGACCTCATGTTCGACCTGAACGATGCCAGCAGGCCCGCCAAGAACGCGCCCGGCTGGCAGGACCTCTTCGTCAAGGCCATCGCCAACCACCTGATGTTCCCGCGTGGCGCACCCGAGGCGGCGGAGGCCGAGGAGGTCTTGCGACGCGAAACCTGGCTCAAGGAACGCGGCACCGTCGGGCGCTTGTTCAAGGAAATCGGCGAGTCCGTGGCGAGCGGCGACGTTCCCGTGGGCAGGAGCTGGCACGAAGTAGACGTTTTCGGCAGCACCGCCGCCCGCGAGGAACGCGAGCGCGAAGAGACGCAGCTGCGTGATGCGTTGACGCGCGAAGCCATCGACGAGGAAGAGGCCAAGTGGCTGATCGGCCGTATCCGGCTCGACGGGGTCCTGCAGCCGAACGAGCACGCCCTGCTCAAGTTCCTCAAGGACAACGCGCCCAACGTCCACCCCCTGCTGGACGATCTCTTGGCCAAAGCGAGAGTCTGACGGCGGCGGCGCACGGCGCGATTCTGCCACGGCCGGCTTG
>CAMYMY010000005.1 GCA_947259625.1 uncultured Kiloniellales bacterium
ATGCGCCAGTGGGCCGGCATCACCGACATGACCCCGGACTACAGCCCGATCATGGGCGAGAGCCCGGTCAGGAACTACTGGCTGGACGCGGGCTGGGGCACCTGGGGCTTTAAGGCGACGCCGGTTTCCGGCAAGCGCATGGCCGAGACGATCGCCCGCGAGAAGGCGCCCGAGATCCTGCGGCCCTTCCGCCTGGACCGCTTCAAGACCTTCGACCTGGCGAACGAGATGGGCGCCACGGCGGCGAGCCACTGAGGAGATTAGACCTCATGAAGATCATGCCCTGTCCCTTGAACGGCCCGCGCAACATCTCGGAGTTCGCCTGCAGCGGCGAGGTCGCCGAGATGCCGGAGCCCAACCGGACCGGCGACGAGGACTGGGCGGACTTCATCTGGATGTCGAACAACACCGCGGGCGTGGTGCGCGAGTGGTGGTGCCACGTCGCCACCAACTACTGGTTCATCGCCGAGCGCGACACCGTGAGCGACGAGATCCTCAAGACCTATCCGGCCGGCGAGGTGTTCACGGCGCGGCGCGAGTTCCAAGGACGGGACGAGGGCTCATGAGAGCCGGCTCCAACCGCCTGCCGGCCCCGGCCGGCCTTCTGGTCGACCGCGACCGGCCGGTGTCCTTCGCCTGGGAGGGCGCGCGCTACTGGGGTCTCGCCGGCGACACCCTGGCCAGTGCCCTGGCCGCCAACGGCGAATGGATCCTGTCCCGCTCCTTCAAGTACCACCGGCCGCGTGGCGTGCTCACCATGGCCGGGCAGGACGCCAATACCCTGGTCCAGCTGAAAGGCGAGCCCAACGCGCCGGCCGACCGCCTGCCGGTCTCCGAGGATCTGGAGGCCTGGGGCCAGAACTACAGCGGCAGCCTGAAGCGCGACCGGAACGCCGTCCTGGCGCGTCTCGCCCGCTTCATGCCGGTCGGCTTCTACTACCGTGCCTTCTACAGGCCGCGGGGCATCTGGCAGGCTTTCTGGGAGCCGATCGTGCGCCGCAGCACGGGGCTGGGCAAAGTCGATCTCGCGACCCCGCACGGCCATTTCGACAAGGCCTACGGCTTCTGCGACCTGGCCGTGATCGGCGGCGGGCCGGCGGGCCTCTCCGCGGCGCTCGCCGCGGCCGGGGCCGGGGCCGAGGTGCTGCTGGTCGAGGAGAACCCGGTCCTGGGCGGCTCGCTGGCCTATGCCCGCTTCGATGCCGAGGGCAAGCTGGTGGCGGAGCGCCGCGCTGCGTTGGTGGCCGAGATCAAGGCGAACCCGAAGATCGAGGTCATGACCGATGCGGTCTGCAACGGCTGGTTCGCTGACAACTGGCTGCCGGTGATCCGCGGCAACCGCCTCACCAAGGTCCGCGCCAAGGAGGTCGTCCTGGCGACCGGTTCCATCGAGCAGCCGGCGATTTTCCGCAACAACGACCTGCCCGGGGTCATGCAGGGCTCGGCCGCGCAGCGCCTGATCCGGCTCTACGGCGTTCGGCCGGGCCGGCGGGCCGTGGTGCTGGCCGGCAACGACGACGGCTATGGCGTGGCGCTCGATCTGGCGGAAGCGGGCGTCGAGGTTGGGGCCGTGGTCGATCCGCGACCGGAGCCGGCGCCCTCGGCGTTGTCCGAGGCCGTGGCCGGGCAGGGCATCGAGGTGCTTGCCGGCCATTGCGTCGCCGAGGCGCTCGCCGGCCCCGGCAACCGCCACGTCAGGGGTGCATTCGTGAGCCGGCTGGACGGCCAGGGCGGGGCCGCGCCGGGCGGATCGTCGATCGCCTGCGATCTGCTCTGCATGTCGACCGGCTACATGCCTACCTATCAGCTGGCGCTACAGGCCGGCGCCAAGCTCGGCTGCGACGACGCCGGCGCGCACTTCTCCATCACCGGCCTGCCGGACCACCTGCGGCTCGCCGGCTCGGTGGACGGCGCCACCGACCTGGAGGCGGCGCTAGCCGAGGGCCGGCGCGCCGGATGGCGGGCGGCCGAGGCGCTGGGCCTGAAGGCGGGGTCCGAGCCCGAGGTACCGGCGGACAAGGGGCAGGCGGGCGCCAACCATCCCTGGCCGATCTTCCCGCACGCCAGGGGCAAGGACTTCGTCGACTTCGACGAGGACCTGCAGGTCAAGGACATCGTGAATGCCGTGGCCGACGGCTACGGCGAGATCGAGCTGGTCAAGCGCTTCTCGACGGTCGGCATGGGGCCGAGCCAGGGGCGCCACTCGGCGCTGGCCACGGCCCGGCTGGTGGCGCGCGCGACCGGGCGCTCGGTCGCCGAGACCGGGGTCACCGCGGCGCGGCCGCCCTCCACCGGAGAGAGGCTCGGCGTGCTGGCCGGTCGCGGCTTCGAGCCGGAGCGCCTGACCGCCATGCACCACCGTCACCTGGAGCAGGGCGCGCAGATGATGACGGCCGGCTTGTGGTGGCGTCCGGCCTATTACGGCACCAAGGACCGGCGCGAGGACTGCATCCGCGAGGAGGTCCTGGCGGTGCGCCGGAACGTCGCGATGATCGATGTCTCGACCCTGGGCGGGCTCGAGGTGCGCGGCCCCGACGCGGCCGAGTTCCTGGAGCGCGTCTACACCTTCGCCTGCAAGAAGCAACCGCTCGGCCGGGCGCGCTACGTGCTGATGACCAACGACGCCGGCACGGTGATCGACGACGGCGTCGCTTGCCGCCTGCGCGACGACCACTTCTACGTCACCGCCACGACGGGCGGGGTCGATCGGGTCTACCGCACCATGCTTTGGTGGAACGCGCAGTGGCGTCTCGATGTCGATATCGCCAACGTCACTGCGGCCACCGCCGGGGTCAACATCGCCGGACCGAACGCGCGCGCCGTCCTCGCGCCCCTGATCGAGGGCGCCGACCTCTCGGCCGAGGCCTTTCCCTACATGGGCCTGCGCGAGGCGAGCGTGGCGGGCATCCCGGCGCGGCTGATGCGGGTCGGCTTCGTCGGCGAGCTGGGCTACGAGGTCCACGTCCCGGCCTCCTATGGCGAGGCGCTGTGGGACCGACTGACGGAGGCCGGCCAAGCCCAGGAAATGCGGCCCTTCGGCGTCGAGGCGCAGCGCGTTCTGCGGCTCGAGAAGGGCCACATCATCATCGGCCAGGACACCGACGCCATGACCACGCCGGAGGAGGTCTCCATGGCCTGGGCGATCGCAAAGAAGAAGCCCTTCTTCGTCGGCGGCCGCTCGATCGAGCTGAGGCGCCGCCATCCCTCCAGGCGCAAGCTGGTCGGCTTTACCTTGGAGGACGCGGACGCACCGCTGCCCGAGGAATCGAACCTGGTGCTGCGGGACAGCGAGATGGTCGGGTTCATCAGTTCCGTGGCGCGCTCGCCCACCCTGGAGACGGTGATCGGCTTGGCCTACACTGCGGCGGACGAGGCGGAGGAGGGCGCGCGCCTGCGGATCAAGCTGACCTCGGGCCGCATGGTCGAGGGCCGGGTGGTCCCGCCGCATTTCTACGATCCCGACAACCAGCGCCAGGAGATGTGAAGCAATGACCGCGCGCGGCGACTTCCCGCGCCGCAGCTTCGTCGCCCGCAAGCTCGCCGAGGCGGGGGCCGGCTTCGGGGCCCTGGTCGACGCCGCCGTCGCGCTCGACTTCGGCGATCCCGCGGCCGAGGCCGAGACCGCCCGGCGCCTGGGCCTGGCCGACCTTTCGCCCCTGCCGCGCACCGGCTTCAAGGGCGCGGGTACTGTCGAATGGCTGGCCGGGCAGGGGATCGAGGTGACCGCCGAGAGCAACCGCGCGGCGCGCCAGTCCGGTGGCGGCCTGGCCGCGCGCCTGGCTCCCAGCGAGGTTCTGGTCCTTGGGGATATGGCCGGGCAGGGAGGTTTGCCGGATCGGCTGGAAGCGGCCTGGACAAGCGAACCGCTGCCGCCTGAGGCCCCGCGCGGCTACCCCCTGCCGCGCCGAGACAGCCACGCCTGGTTCCTGGTGAGCGGCAGCGAGGCTGCGGCCATGTTCGCCAAGCTCTGCGGTGTCGACCTGCGGCCGGCCAAGTTCCCGGACCTGTCGATCGCCCAGACCTCAGTCGCCCGGATCTCGGCCATCGTCGTCCGCGACGACCGGGGCGGTACGCCCGCCTATCACCTGCTGGCCGACAGCGCCTCGGCGGAATACCTCTGGGACTGCCTGCTGGACGCCCTGGCCGAGTTCGAGGGAAGGCCGGTGGGGCTCACGGCGGTCCGGGCGCTCGGCGGCGGTTGACGGCCGCCCTTGCTTACGCGGGGGAAGAGACGGCGGCAGGGTGGCCGCGATGGCCAGGATTTATGCGGCCGTCCCTGCCGCCGTCGCGCCGCGGTCGAGACCAGGGCGCATCGGGTGGAGCTGTCTCACGCCGGCGCGAAGGCGCTGATGTCGGACCGTTTCCTCTTCCAACCCGGACTGCCCTGTGCCGAATCCGGGAGTCTCCATTCGAACCCTACCCGCGGCGCGCGTGGCAATCATTGACTTAGATCAAAAAAAATTGCCGGGCCGTGTTGGCAGACCCTTCGGTGGCTTGGTAGAGTGAAGGGTCCTGGTGTCATTGGGGAGGAGAGGGGGAGCGTATCGGCTTGAGGAATCCGAACGCCTTGCCGAGCGAGACAGAGCCTGCGCTCGCGGTGATCGACGGCGGCCTGTGCCAGGCGGCCGAGGCCCAGGCGCGCGACCTAGAGGCCCTGCGGGCCGTCGCAACCGGCGCGCAGGGCCCGATGCTGCGTTTTTGCCGCTGCCGGCCCGCGGCGCTGCTGGGCCGACATCAATGGCCGGAAAAGGAGCTGCGACTCGATTACTGCCGAGACCAGGGCATCGCTGTGGTCCGGCGGCCGAGCGGCGGCGGCGCGCTTTACGCGGACGAGGGGCAACTGGCCTGGAGCCTGATCCTGCCCCGCGCGGCCAATGAAGGCCGGCCGAATCTCGCGGCGCTCCTGGAGCGGGCCTGCCGGGCGGTGGCGCAAGGGCTGGCGCGCCTCGGCGTGGAAACCCAGTTCAAGGCGCCCAACGACCTGGAGGTGGCGGGGCGAAAGCTCGCCGGGTGCCACGTGGCGCTGGAGCCGGGCGCGGTGCTGCTGCACGGCACCGTTCTGATGAGCGTGGACGTGGAGCGCATGCTCCATGCGCTGCGCATACCCACTGAAAAGCTCTCGCCCAAGGGCCTGGACGGGGCCCGCCAACGGCTCGTCACCCTGGCCGAGTTGCTGGGAGCGCCGCCCGCCGTGGCGGCCGTGCGCGATGCCTTGATCGCGGGCATCTCCGGCGTCTTCGGACTGGTCCCCCATGCAGCCAGGGCGGACGTTCCGGCGCGGCCGGCCCCGGTGCCGGAGCCCGCCACGGCGGATGACTCCGTCGCCCTGCCGGAGGGGGAGGAGGTGGCGGAGAGCTTCTGGGCCTGCGGCGGCGGATTGCTGCGCGCGCGCCTCTCCTTCGATGCCGGGCGGACCCGAATCGCGCGGGTAGCGCTTGCCGGCGATGTGACGGTCCATCCGGCCGATCTCTTCGACCGCTTGGCGCGCCGGCTGGAGGGGCTCCCGGTGGAGGCGTTGCGCCCCCGCCTGGCCGCCTTCTTCGCGACGGAGGAAATCGAGCTCCTGGGTTTCGGCCCGCAGGACCTGGCCCAGGTCTTGCAGCGCGCCCTGGATCGGCTGGACGAGCAGCGGGCCTTCGGGATCGCGCCCGGACAGGCCAACAGCCTGATGGTCCACGGTCCGGAACGGCTCTCTGCCGAGGAGATCGCCCGGCGGGCAAGCGTCATGCTGGTCCCCTATTGCGCCAAGATGCCGGCCTGCAAATGGCGCCGCCGGAACCGCTGCACCGAGTGCGGCCTGTGCGAGGTGGGCGAGGCCTACCGCCTGGCGCGCGAGCGGGGGCTGCGGGTGATTTCCATCAACAACTACGAGCACCTCTGCCGCGCGCTCGACGAGCTCAAGCGCAACGGTGTCGAGGCTTACCTCGGCATGTGCTGCTCGCAGTTCTACGTCAAGCGCAACCGGGCCTTCCGCGAGGCCGGCATCCCGGCCGTGCTGATGGACGTCAGCGGCGCCAACTGCTACGAGCTGCACCAGGAGGAGCAGGCCTACGCCGGTACCTTCGAGGCCAAGTCCGAACTCGACATCCCGCTGCTGGAACGGATCGTGACGGCGGGCGGGGAAAGGACACCTTGACCCGCTGCCCGGTCCAGGTAGGGCCACACCGGGACAGGCCGGTCAAGGCCAAAGCGATAGTCTCGCCCTCCGACGAGCGCCCTCACGCCGAGTTGCTTGGACCGCAGCGGCGGCGCGGCGCAGAATGGCGCTTGGTTCAGCTCGCGAGACCCCGCCATGTGTGAGCTCTTCGCCATGTCGAGCACCGTGCCGGCCACGGTCAACTACTCGCTCGAGCGTTTTGCCCGGCACGGCGGCCTGACCCAGGCCAACCGCGACGGCTGGGGCATCGGCTACTTCGAGGGGGGCGACGTGCGCCTGATCAAGGAGCCGGCGCCGGCCAGCGACAGCCCCTGGGTCCGATTCATTGCCGAGCGCGAGCTGGAGAGCCACTGCGTGATCGCACATGTTCGCTGGGCGACGCAGGGCGGGGCCACGCTCGAGAACACACATCCCTTCGAGCGCGAGCTGGCCGGCCGGCGCCATGTCTTTGCCCATAACGGCAGCCTGGACGATGTCGAGCACACGCTGCCCTTCGAGTCCGACCGCTTCCGCCCGATCGGAGACACCGATTCCGAGCATGCCTTCTGCGTCCTGCTGCAGCAGCTCGAGCCCTTGTGGTACGGCGCGACGGAACCGCCGCCGCTGGAGGCGCGGCTCGAGACCATCGCCAGCTTCGCCGCCGAGGCCCGGTTGCTCGGCGCGGCCAACTTCCTCTATTCGGACGGCGAGGTGCTGTTCGCCCACGGCCACCGCCGGCGCTACGAGGAAAACGGGCAGATGACCGAGCCCAGGCCGCCGGGCCTGCATATGCTCAGCCGGCGCTGCGCCGGCGCGGCCCCAGAGGTCGACTGTGACGGCCTCACGGTTTCCGTACCCAAGCAGGAGGTCGCGCTGCTGGCCAGCGTGCCGCTGACCGAGGATCCCTGGGTCGCCCTACCCGAGGGTGTCGTGGTTGCGCTCAGGGCCGGGCGGGAGGTGGCGCGGATCCAGCCGTGAGGGGCATCCCACGGATGAGAATCGAAACGAGCCCATACAAAGGGCCAAAACGGGCCCTTCTTACTTCGCCTTCAGGGTCTCGACGAAGGCGATCAGGTCTTCGATGTTGTCCGGCGTCACAGTGAACTCCGCGACCGGAGAGGGCAGGTCGGTCAGGCGCGGCGTGTCGGGCACCCGCACGTAGACCGGATGGGGCCGGCGCTCGAAGAAGGTCTGGAAGCGCTCCAGGTAGACCGCGGGCCGGGCCAGCACCTGGAACGAAGGGGTGGAGCCGATCCCGCCGTAGGGGTTGTGGTCGCCGACCACGTGGCAGCGCGCGCAGTGCTGGACCGCCAGCTTGCGGCCTGCGGCGACATCGCCTTGGGCGCGCGGGGCGGAGAGGGGAAAGAGCAGGCCCAGGACGAGCGCGGCGGCGGCTGACCGATTCATGCCGGGAGATTAACGGGTTCGGCACCGGTGGGGGAAGGCGGTCCGTCTGCAACGCCCGATCTCGATTTCCCTCTACATATTGTGTATGCTTTTGAGGTTGCCGGCGATATGTTGTTGGTATCGGGCTGGATCGAGGGGTGCGGAAACGGCACGAAAGGCTAAGGGAGATTTCGAACGACTGGACGGCAAGACATGTCCACCAAACACCGAAACGGTCCCCAAGGGGCCTGCAACGGCCAGGGCGCGCGCGCGACGCGCCTCCGGCGCAAGAGGGCGGATCTCGTACCGGGTGGGAATCGGAATGCCCGGGCGCTGCAGGGAGCGTTGCTCGAGCACGGCCCGGAACCCGCCATGATCCTGGTGATCCTCGCGCTCATGGGCGCCAGCGGCACCGTGCGGATCCGCCGCAGTCGCCTCGATGGCTTCGACCGGCCGCTGCGGTCCCCGGCCGTGCAGGCAGTCTTCGCGAAGTTCCGGCGTCGCTTCGCGGGCTGCCTCGACGGGGCCGACTCCGGCACAGGTCCCCTGCGGCTGCGCTACTGGGAAGACGGCTGCCAGGCCCGGGCCTTCGAGGTGCTGTGCGACATGGACCGGCGCGAGGTCCACGAGCTCTTCACGGCCATGGTCGCCAGCAACCTTGCATGTGGCGCCGGCCGCGACCCCGCTCTAGGCGACACGCCGCTCGCCGTCGCGCTGGCCCGCGAGCTGGGCGCCGGATCTCCGTGACCCGGCGCCTTTCGACCCTCACTCGCCGGCCGCGACCGTCAGGACGGTGGAGGCTGACAGCGTGGTGCGCGCGACCATGGCCACGAGCGCGTGCGCGGCCGCGGTCGGGTGGATCAGGTCCCAGAACAGCACGCCGGTCGCATCGTAGCTGTCGCCATCCGGCGGACAGGCCCCGGTCGGGACGCGGGTCCCGTCGGGCTGCTGGATCAGGCAGGGCACGGTGACGTTGGCGAAGCCGAAGGCCGCCGGGTCCGTCAGGATCGCCCGGAACATGGCGTTGATGTCGACGATCACGATGTCGACGTCGAGCTCCGCGCTCAGCCCGGCCATGGCGCCCGCCAGGATCGCGTTGTGTCCGGCGGTCAGCGCATTGAGCCCCGCGGCGGCCACTGGATCCAATACCAGACCGCCCAGTGGCGTGTCGCCCAGGTTCGGCAGGTTAGGCACGAGGAACCACCGGGCGCCGAGGTCGTAAAGCTCCTGCACGGCCATGACCAGGTCGTCGACCACCAGGACGGGATCGCTGTCGCCGCCCAGGTAGTTGTTGGAGCCCGCCCAGACCACGACCAGGTCCCTGTGCTTGATCTTGCCGCCGGCGGCCGCGAAGTTCGCGACCTGGCTCAGTACGCCGATGCCGGGAAAAGCCACTCCGCGGGTGTCGGTGAAGGCTCCGGCGATCGCCTGGTTGTTGGCCAGGGGGTCGATGACGACGGGCGTCGTGTCGAAATCGCGCTTCGGATCCAGAAGCGGCTCGAAGACCTCGACCCAGACCGGACCGTTGGAGAAGCGGCCCGCGAAGTAGGGCGGGCTCGGCGGCGCGAGACCGCCGGTGATGGCGAAGAGGTTCCCGGTATCGCTCAGGCTGTCCCCGAAGATGTAGAGACTCTTGAACTTCGACTCGGAACCCCCCTCTGCCCAGGCGCCGGGGCTTGCGGCGCCCAGCAGCAGAGTGACGAGCGCCAATGCGCCCAGAAGTCGCTTGGTCATGTGCCTTCCCCTGTGTTGCACGGCCGTAGTCTTGCCGGATTTTGTATTGCGGTGGCTGGATGAATTATGACATCCGGCAGCATTGAGTACAATCGATAACCTATTGTAAGTCATAACATTTCCCATGGTCTCAGGTTGTGTTGCCCGATTTATTCTCCGGATCGAGCCGCTAGCCGGTGCGGGCGGGCGCGCCTCGCTAATCGGACGTTAAGCCGGTTCCGTCACCATGACGAAGCCCTGCGGCGCCCGGGTGGGAGCGAAATGCCGAGATGTTCAAGCACCTGACGATCACGGCGCTTGTCGCCGCCGCCCTGGTCCACCCGCGGCCCGTGGCCGCCGGCGCGTCGACCTTCGAGACCTACGGCGACATCAGCCAGTATGCGCTCCCGGGCATCGCCATGCTCTTCACCATGGCGCGCGGCGACGCCGAGGGCCTGGTCCAGCTGGGCGCCAGCACGGCCGCCACTTTCGGCACGGTGCAGGGCGTGAAGCGCGCCGTCGACCGGGAGCGTCCCGGCGGCGGCGGCCTGTCGTTCCCCTCCGGGCACACCTCGGGGGCCTTTTCGGGGGCCTCCTACCTGCATTACCGCTACGGCTGGGAATACGGGCTGCCCGCCTATCTCGCCGCGGCCGCAGTCGGCTACAGCCGGGTCGAGGCGGACAAGCACTACTGGAGCGACGTCGTGGTCGGCGCGGCGATCGCCAACCTTTCCGCGTTCTTGCTGGACGATCCGATCGACGAGCGCATCACCGTCCTGCCGATGCTCGACATCCGCAAGCCCAGCTTCGGCATCGTCGCCTCGATCCGGTTCTGATCCGGAGGCCGGGGAAACAGCCGGCAGGCGGGCGAGGTCAGGGCGCGGCTCCCGTACTGGCCGAGGCGGCGGCCGGGTGAGCTACCCAAGCGCGAATGACATTATCTTAACAGATGGTCTCTAGTGTCTGCCGGGCGCCGTTTTCGATATCTGGCGGGCGCGCGGGCCGCTTTCCTTATTCAGGGTGGAGGAGAGGACGATGAACAGCAGGACATGGACCGCGCTGGCCGCGATCTGGGCGATCTTCCTGGCCGCGCCGGCGGGCGCCGCCGAGATCAAGCACGCGCTCTCGAACGGCGCGACCCTGATCACGGACGAAGCCGACGAGGTCCTCACGGACCGGGCCGCGCTCGACGAGATCTCCGCCCAATCGCAGGGCGAGCCCGACCCGACGCTCGAGGCCTATTGGGGCAGCCCCGAGTTCGAGGTCTACTTCAACCACGAGGCCGTCGGCTACGTCGAGATGGACGACTGGGACGAGCTCGACGTGGACGACCTCTGGGAGTCCTACGTGGAGGGGGCGAAGGAGCAGTCGAAGCTCTTCGGCTACGAGATCCGGCCGTTGCGCTGGATCGTCGAGCCGACCCTGGACCGGCGGAGCGCCGTGGCCTACTACGCGCTCGAGGTCCAGTTCGGCGAGGAGGAGCCGTTGATCAACCTGGTCGTCTACGATTTCGGGCGCTACGGCTACGAGGAGATGACCCTGGTCCAGAGCTCCGGCGCGTTCCCCGCGACCCGGGCCGGGGGCATCGCCACGCGGATCGCCGCAGCCTACGAGTTCGGGCCCGAGAGCGACTACGGCGACTTCACCGAGGGCGACACGATCGCCGCCGTGGGCGCCGGAGGGCTGGTCGCCGCAGCGCTCGGCGTCAAGTTCGGGAAGGGAATCCTGGCGCTCGCGCTGATCTTCGCCAAGAAGTTCTGGTTTATCTTCCTGGTCATTCCGGCCGCTATCTGGAAGTTCTTCACCGGCCGCTCGAAGAAGGCGGAGGCGTGACCGGTTGTGTTATGATAACATATTGAAAACAATAGAAAAATAGCAACACATGTCGTCACCGGGCGTGACCCGGTGATCCAGAAGACCGGCGGGGTCGCGGGCTTTCCTGGATTGCCGGATCGAGTCCGGCAACGGCACGTCGGGTCGGGCGGCGCACCCGCGCGCGTTCAGTCGCAGTTCTCGCAGTAGACGTGGAGCAGCTCGCCGAAGCCGTTGGTCTTGGTCTTCAGGTTCGTGACCATGACCTTCTGGCCCTCGCCGTAGCCGACGGCCCCGGCGCGGCCGACCAAGCCAAGATCATGTGATGCGATCACCGCGAGCGCCAGCGCGATCACGGTCAGGACGGTCTTGGTGTAGAGATCGGTTTTCATGGATGGCCTCCCGTTTTTGGCCGGTCGAGGATCCCGGCCCTTGACTGTGTTACGCGTGCGGCCGTGCATTCGTGCAAGCGGTGGCCTGAGCAAGGTTTCGGTTTGGGATGCCCGAAGCGAGGTTTTAAATAGGGTGTGACCCTATTTGACTCGATCCTACCCGCTAATCCCCCACCATCGGCAAATTCAGCCCCTGCTCCTTGGCACACGCGATCGCCTCCTCATATCCGGCGTCCGCGTGGCGCATGACGCCGGTGGCCGGGTCGTTGGTGAGGACGCGTTCCAGGCGCCGGGCCGCGGCCTCCGTGCCGTCGCAGACGATGACCATGCCGGCGTGCTGGCTGAAGCCCATGCCGACGCCGCCGCCGTGGTGCAAGCTGACCCAGGTGGCGCCGCTGGCGCAGTTGACGAGCGCGTTCAGGAGCGGCCAATCGGAGACCGCGTCACTGCCGTCCTTCATGGCCTCGGTCTCGCGGTTGGGGCTGGCGACCGAGCCGGAATCGAGGTGGTCGCGGCCGATCACGATGGGGGCCTTCAGCTCGCCGCTCGCGACCATCTCGTTGAAGGCGAGCCCCAGACGGGCGCGCTGGCCGAGGCCGACCCAGCAGATCCTCGCCGGCAGGCCCTGGAAGTGGATGCGCTCGCGGGCCATGTCGAGCCAGGTGTGCAAGTGCGCGTCGTCGGGGATCAGCTCCTTGACCTTGGCGTCGGTTGCGAAGATATCCGCGGGATCGCCGGACAGCGCGGCCCAGCGGAACGGGCCGATGCCGCGGCAGAACAGCGGCCGGATATAGGCCGGCACGAAGCCGGGGAAGTCGAAAGCGTTGGCCACGCCCTCCTCGAGGGCCACCTGGCGGATGTTGTTGCCGTAGTCGAAGGTCTGCACGCCGCGCTTCTGCAGCTCCAGCATGGCCTCGACGTGCACGGCCATCGACCGCTTGGCGGCCGCGACGACGGCCTCCGGGTCGCGCTCCTGCTTGCGCTCCCACTCGTCCAGGCTCCAGCCTGCCGGCAGGTAGCCGTGCAGCGGGTCGTGGGCCGAGGTCTGGTCGGTCAGCAGGTCCGGCTTGATACCGCGCTCGACCAGCGCGGGCAGCACCTCGGCGGCGTTGCCGATCAGGCCGACCGAGATCGCCTCGCCCTCCCGGCAGGCCGCCTCGATCAGCGCCTGCGCTTCGCCCAGATCCGCGGTGCTGGTGTCCAGGTAGCCGGTCTCGAGGCGCTTTTCGATGCGGCTCGGCCGGCACTCCACGGCGAGCAGGCAGGCGCCGGCCATGGTCGCGGCCAGGGGCTGGGCGCCGCCCATGCCGCCCAGGCCCGCGGTCAGGATCCACTTGCCGGACAGGTCGCCGCCGAAGTGCTGGCGCCCGGCCTCGACGAAGGTCTCGTAGGTGCCCTGGACGATGCCCTGGCTGCCGATGTAGATCCACGAGCCGGCGGTCATCTGGCCGTACATCATCAGGCCCTTGCGGTCGAGCTCGTTGAAATGCTCCCAGCTGGCCCAGTGCGGCACCAGGTTGGAGTTGGCGATCAGGACGCGCGGCGCGTCCTCGTGGGTTTTGAACACGCCGACCGGCTTGCCGGATTGCACCAGAAGGGTCTCGTCGCCCTCCAGTCGCGTCAGCTCCCGGACCAGGGCGTCGTAGCAGGCCCAGTCGCGCGCCGCGCGGCCGATGCCGCCGTAGACGACAAGCTCCTGGGGCTTCTCGGCGACCTCGGCGTCCAGGTTGTTCATCAGCATCCTGAGCGGCGCCTCGGTCAGCCAGGACTTGGCGGTGAGCTCGGTGCCGCGCGGCGCGCGGATCTCGCGTGTGTTGTCGAGGCGGGGATCTGTTTTCGCTGGGTCTGTTGTCACGGATTCGGTGTCCTGTTCGGTGGCCCAATTGACGGACTTCGCATCTTCACTCGTCATCGCCGGGCTTGACCCGGCGATCCAGGAGTCATGCGGCGACAGTGTCGTAAAGATCGAGCCATTGCGGATTGTCTTTTTCGATCAAGGCCAGTTTCCAGGCACGTGGCCAGTGTTTGATATTCTTTTCGCGTTGCAGCGCTCTGTAAACCTCCTGGTGGGCTTCATAGTAGACGAGGCGGTGTATGCGATACCTCTTGGTGAACCCTTCGGCATCGCCTTGCTTGTGCTCGAAGACCCGGCGGAGAAGGTCGTTCGTAACACCGACGTAGAGCGTGCCGTTCCTGCGACTGGCCAAGATATGGACGTAATAGGTCACAGCACAGGTCGGCAGTCCTTAACCCCAGCGTCGAGCCTGGGCGGTTGAAGAATGAACAAGCCTGGACTCGCGGGTCGAGCCCGCGAATGACAAATTGAGAAGAAATGGGGTCACTGTGAGGTCCCCATGTTGGCGAGATAGTCCTGCCGGCCGGCGAGGCGGTAGCGGCTGCCCGGGTAGCTGAGCCGCGCGCGCGAGACGACCAGACTGTTCGACCAGGTGCGCCGGGTCACCAGCAGGCAGGGCTCGGCGGGACCGAGGCCGAGCAACTCCCGGACCACGGGGCCGGGCAACTCCGCCTCGATCACGTGCTCGGCGGCGTCCATCGGCCCGAGCCCGCCCAGATACTCGAAGGCGGTGGTGCGGGTGAAGTCCTGGTCCAGGTAGCCGGGTGCGAAGGCCGGATTGACGTGGCGCTCCTCGACCTGGACCGGCGTGCCGCCCTCGCGGTGCAGGACGAGCGAATGGAGCACCGGCGCGCCGGGCGCGAGCGAAAGCGCCTGGGCGACCTCGGGGGTGGCGCCCTGGCGGGCCAGACGCACGACCCGGCAGTCGTGCGCGCGGCCCCGTTCGGCGATCTCGTCGCGGATGTCGCGGATCTCGAGCAGGGCCGACTGCGGCTTCACCTCGGCCACGTAGGTGCCGTCGCCCTGGACGCGGGTCAGCCAGCCCTCGGTGGAGAGCTCGCGCAGCGCCCGATGCGCGGTCATGCGGCTGACGCCGAGCGCGCGGGTCAGCTCGTTCTCGGAGGGCAGGCGTTCGCCTTCGGGCCAATCGCCGGCCAGGATGCGGCCGACGATGTGGTCCTTGACCTGGCGGTAGAGCGGCGCGGTTTCGTGGCGTCTGATCGCGGCCATGGGTTTTCGCGGGGCCGGCCCCGCCTCGCTGCGGTCTCGCCACTTGTATAGACAACTTCGGCGGGCGAGGCCAGTCCCCGCGGCGGGCCGGGTTTGGACTTAAGCGGCCTGGATCGCCCGCTGCGCTTGCGCGGCCTTCTCCCGCGGGCCCGACCCCGCGAAGTAGCGGTCCAGCAGCGCGAAGAGCTCTTGCGGATAGAAGGGCTTTTTCAGGAAATCCCAGGCGCCGCTGCGCTGCGCCGCCAGGACCGCCTGCTCGCTTCTGTAGGCGGTGACGACCACGGGAACGAGTCCGGGGCGCAGTTGCTGCAGCGTGCCGATCAGGTCGAGCCCGTTGCTGTTCCGCCCGAGCTCTATGTCGACCAGCGCGACCTCGGCGTCGAAATTCCGGGCCGTCGTCAAGGCAGCCCGGGCGGTGAGGGCGATCGCCACCGAATAGCCGGCCTCGCGCAGGACCTCGGCGGTCCCGTCGGCCACGTCGCGGTCGTCATCGATGATCAGAATTTTGCCACGCGTGGCCGTCGTGGCCGCGGGGTTTGCTCGGCGGGGCGTCGGGACGGCCATCTTCTGGAATTCTTCCAAGGCCTTCTCCACAGGTTATCCGAGCCGTAGGATCGGTCCAGCAACCTCCCGTTCGAGATAACGCGCTTGTGGCGGCCTTAGGTTGGCCGGCTCTTCGACCGGGTCGATTGGCCCCGGCGGGCCGGTCTTCCACCTTGATTTTTCCCTGCCGTACGAAGGATCCTTTCGCCCCCCGTTGCGCCGAACCTGCGGCTTGTTCTCTAGACGGCCGCTTCCTCGCCCCGGCTTCTGTGTTCGCGCACCAGGTCGAGGGTCCGCCCGACCGCCAGCGTCGCTGCCAGAATGAAGGCGGCGACCAGGAGCGGGTCGTAGGTCAGCCTGGTGCTGGCGAGCCAAACGGACTCCAGCACGTTAGGCAGCGCTTGCGCCTTGGCGGCGGAGAAAATGAGGGTGGACCCCGAAGCGACTGCGGCCGCTAGGAAAGCCGAATTCGATTTCATGACGTTCCTCCTCGATCTGAACCGTTCCCGTTCGAATGCCAAGGGTCCGTTGACCCCGCTTGAGTTGCATTAGTAGATATAGTGACATAAAAGTAGAGAAAAAGCAAAAAGTTTTTTAGAAATATTAACTAAGAATCTTATTATCTCGCAAATAAGTAGGTAATCTTACGTATAAAATTCTTTATACTATCGTTAATAAAGTATTTATCGTTGTAATATTTGGGGCAGGGGCCTGTTTCGGAGCCTTGTCTGACCGCAGCAAAACGCCGGCCAGAGTGGCCGGCGTTTTGCTGCGGTTCTGCGTTCGGCTGACGGCGGAAGTCCGCCCACGATGATGGTCAGATCAAGATTGGTTCCGGAGCCTGCGTATCGGGTGCGGCCGGAAACTGGCCGCTCACCTCCAAGTCGTGAGTTAGCGTCCTCCTAGGCCGACAGCGCGCTCCGTTTGTGGTCGTGTTCGCGGACGAGGTCGACCGTCCGGCCGATCGCCAGGGTCGTCGCAAGGATGAACGCGGCCACGAGCAGCGGATCGTAGCTCAGCCTAGTGCTGGCGATCCATACGGACTGCAGCACGGTGGGCAGCTCTTGCGCCTTGGCGGCCGAGAACACGAGGCTGGTACCGGCGGCAATTGCGGCGGCTAGAAACGTCAAGTGCGATGTCAGGTGCGATTTCATCGTGGTTCTCCTTGATCCGAACTGTCCCCGTTGATTTCCCCAGGTCGCTCTGTACGGCCGTGGTTTGTATGTAGTTTATAATCTCATAATATTCAAGAGAAAACAATAGAAATCTTCATGTTATATTAACTATATAAAACTTATATGAATCATTATACATTGATCATTGCAAGTAAAATACGGTTATTACATGACTAAAAGTACGATTTAATTCAATTTAGATATAAATGCGAAGCGATATTTCTGTAGGGCCACGCTGACTCCGCCGGTGTCGGCCCTCGGCCGGGCACGGCTGTGCCGGGCGGGCAGGGCGTGCTAGATTTGTTCCCGGACGAGACAGAACCGGGGAGCGAACGCACCCCGTTGGCTGGCGCGAGGCAAACCGCGATGGATCCTTACCGATATCGCACGGGACGCTCCCCCTTGCTGGTTTCCATACCGCACGCGGGCACCCAGATGCCGCCGGAATTGGCGGCGCGCATGACAGAGGCGGCCCAGGCGCTGCCCGACACCGACTGGCACGTCGACCGGCTCTACGACTTTCTCGAGGACCTGGACGCTTCGGTGCTGGCGGCGACCCAGTCGCGCTTCGTCATCGACCTCAATCGCGCCCCGGACGGCGCGCCGCTCTATCCCGGCGCCAGCAATACGGAGCTCTGTCCGAGCACCACCTTCGACGAGCAGCCGGTCTATCGGGCCGGGGAAGGCCCGGACGAGGCCGAGATCGCGGCCCGGCAGGCCGGGGTCTGGCAGCCCTACCACGAGCGGCTGCAGGCCGAACTCGAGGCGATCAAGGCGCGCCACGGCGTCGCCCTGCTGTGGGAGGCCCACTCGATTCGCAGCCGCGTGCCGCGCTTCTTCGAGGGCCGTCTGCCCGACCTCAATTTCGGCACCGGCGGCGGCGCGACGGCGGACCCGGGGCTGGTCGCCCGGCTGGCGGATGTCGCGACCGCCTCGGGTTACAGCCATGCCGTCAACGGCCGCTTCAAGGGCGGCTACATCACCCGGGCTTACGG
The DNA here is from genome assembly GCA_947259625.1 of uncultured Kiloniellales bacterium. Lineage (GTDB taxonomy): Bacteria > Pseudomonadota > Alphaproteobacteria > Kiloniellales > JAKSDN01 > CAMYKD01. The sequence continues at coordinate 17,238 of CAMYMY010000005.1, forward strand.
TCGGCCTGCCGAAGGGGTCCACGCGGTGCAACTCGAACTGAGCCAGATCATTTATATGGACGAGGCGCCGCCCTATGGTTTCCGAGAGGACTTGGCGGCCGGCATCCGCCCCGCATTGCGGCGGCTGCTGGAAAGCGCTCTCAACTGGGCATACCGCCCGGGGGCGACTTGCACGCGGATAGATGGTATTGTGACTTGAATGGTTGATCGAGACAGCGGCTCGCTCGCAGTGTGGCGTGCGTTGGAGCGGCCAAGGACGCTCAATCCGTACCGGGTCCTTGCGGGCCGGATGCCAGACGTCCCGGTCGAATGAGTACCGTGCGATGATGACTGACGCAGCACGATTTGTCAGCCTCCTCACCCACGATACCCTGGCTTTGATTCTTGCCGGGGGACGGGGCAGCCGCCTTGGCGTTCTGACCGATTGGCGGACCAAGCCGGCGGTTCCGTTCGGCGGGAAATTCCGCATCATCGATTTCAGCCTCTCCAACTGCCTCAACTCGGGTATCCGCCGGATCTGCGTGTTGACCCAGTACAAGTCCCATGCGCTCATTCGGCATATCCTGCAGGGCTGGAACCACCTAAATGTCGAGCACGGCGAATTCATCGACATCGTGCCGGCGCAGCAATGGCTGGATGAGGAATCCTGGTACCTGGGCACCGCGGACGCGGTCTACCAGACTCTGGACATCGTCGAGAGCTACACTCCGAAGTACGTGCTGATATTGGCCGGCGACCACGTCTACAACATGGATTACGGCGAACTGCTGGCGGCGCACGTCGAAGGCCAGGCCGATTTCACGATCGCCTGTCATACCGTGCCGCGGGCGCAAGCCTCCGGCTTCGGGATCATACAGGTCGACGATTCGGACCGTATCGTCGATTTCGAGGAGAAGCCGGCCGATCCCAAACCCATCCCCGGCCGTCCGGATATGTCGCTGGTCAGCATGGGGATCTATGTGTTCTCGATGGACTACCTGCGCACGCACCTCGATCGAGACGCCGCGGATACGACCTCGAGCCACGATTTCGGAAAGGACGTCATTCCCTATGCGATCGGCCGCGGCGACGACGTTCGCGCGTACAGGTTCGGAAATCCGGTTCGCGGCAGCGCGAGTTATTGGCGCGACGTGGGAACGGTCGACGCCTTCTACGAGGCCAACCTCGAATTCCTGTCCCCGCGGCCGCCGCTGGATATCTACGATCCGGCATGGCAGGTCATGACCTATCAGCCGCAGCTTCCGCCGGCCCAATTCATAGGCGGCGAGAGCCGTTGCCAGGTGGTGGATTCCATGGTCAGCGGCGGCTGTATGATCCAGAGATCCAATCTGGACACCACGCTCCTGTTCTCCAACGTCAAGGTCCAAGAGGGCTGCAGCCTGGAGGGCGTCCTGGCCCTGCCCGGCTGCGAGATCGGGGCGGGATCGAGATTGAGAAACGTGATCCTCGACAACGAATGCCGGATCTCCGAAGGCTCGGTGATCGGCGAGGACCCGCAAGCCGACAGCGGGCGCTTCGATATGACCGAAAGCGGCTTGGTCGTCGTCAACCGCAAGATGCTTGGTCAGGGAAGGCGTTACAGGCCTAGCGCCACCCGGGAAACATAAGACGATTCGGCCCGGTCAGCCGTGCCGGAGGTGGTCCGTGATCAGCTTGCCCGCGTCGAGCCGGGGTATGGCCCGTCCACGATCGTGAACAGCCTTGATGCCGTCCTCTATGACCGAGAGATAGCCCTGGGCCGTCTTGTGCCATGTGTAGGCTGCGGAGACGCGCCGGCCGGCCCGATCCGACAAATCCGCATGCGCCGCCAGGGCCTGCAATAGCCCCCGCGCGATATCGCCGCTGTCGAAAGGATCGACGAGAATACCCGAACCATCCGCGAAGATCTCGGATGGGCCGCCGTTGCGGGTCGCGACGCAGGCCAGACCGCAGGCCGCGGCCTCGATGGGCGCCAGGCCGAAGGGTTCGTAGAACGCCGTCAGCGCGAAGACCGAGCCGTGCTCCGCGAAAAAGCGATAGGTCGCCGCGAGCTGAATCTGGGACCGGATATTCAGGAAACGGACCCGGTCCCGCAGGCCAGCCTCGTCTATCGTCGCCAGAATCGCCTGCAGGACCGACCTTTCGGTCTCCGGCAGGCGGTCGATCTCTTCGAAAGGATTGTCGATGCCGCGGATGCAGATCACCAGCCCGGCGCGCTCGCGCAGCTGGCGGCTCTCGGCGAAGGCCCTGACCACGCCCAGGGTGTTCTTCTTTTCGTCCAGCCGACTGGAGACCAGGACGAAGGGGCCGGACAGGCCGTCGAGCTTCGCGCGGAGCATGTCCCGGGTGGCCGCGTCGCGGTCGCCTATTTCCACGGTGAAGACGCGGGTGTTGACGCCCGGCGGGATGACCGAAAACCTGTCGTCCGCCTGAACATCCACGGCGCCGGCGTATAGCGGGTGTGCATACTGCTCCAGACGTTCCTGCTCGGTGGATGTGACAATCCGAAAGGCCCGGCTCATGCTCAGGCGCTCGGCGGCGATGCGCCGCGAGAAGCGGTAGCGCGCCTCCATCTCTTCCAGGTTTTCCAGGCTCGTGCCGAGCTTGTCGAGCTTCTGCGCGCCGAGCGAATGACCCGTGAAGGTAAATCCGATCCCGGTCAGATTCCGTGTCAGGGCCGCGCAATATCCGCCGTCCGCGTAATGCGCGGTCGCGAACTGCGGCGGCTCCTCGCCGTAGAAGGCGAGCATGTTGTGCACGAATTCCTCCAAGTGGTCCCAGAGGTGCTCCTTGTTCAGAAATTCAGGTCCGCCGCACGACATCCGCACGATCCGCAGATTGTCCTCGTAGCCCGGATAGTGATCGGTCTCCGAGGCGAATTCGGGCCAATCCGGATCGTCGATCCTGCGGGTGACGATATCGACCCTGTGCCCCATCTCCGCCATGGCCATGGCGAGCTCCTTGACATAGACCAACTGGCCCCCGAAATCGGGGTGCTCGGTGAGATGGGAGTCGCCCGCGTCGAAATTGCCCTGAGGATTCAGGAATACGATATGCATGTCTGGCCCTGCCCGATGGGATTCGAGATAGAACGGCCGGGTTAGCGTGCCGTCCGTACTGAATAATCCTTGTCGATGATGATGTCCGCATGGGACCTGTGCGAGGAGATAATGTCGTGTTCAATCCGCAGCACGTCGTCGATGAAGGGATCGAGCTCCGAGGTGTCCCGTTTTCTCTTTTCGCGGTGGGCACGGGTATCCAGGTAGTTGCGAGCGATAAAGATCTTTGTGTTCGCATGGCTCAGCAGCGACGTATAGGTGCCTTCCGCGATCGCGACGCGGGCGTCCGCTGTGGCCGCGATTTCCGTGGTGATGCGGTCCTCCTCGTAGATCGCCAGCGGCTTCTCGATGCGCGCGGCCCCGTCCAGAAAACCCTGCAGGTGTTCATCGAGGAGATCCAACCTGACCTCCTGCGGACCGACCCAGGCAATGTCTTCCCGCCTCACCCGGTCGTTGGACTTCGGCGGATGGACGAAATAGTCGTCCTGTTGGAAGATGACGCTCGGCATGTTCCGGCCTGCCAGCAGCTCTGCGATGGCGGTTGCCGTTTCCGACTTGCCGCTGCCCGACTCGCCCGCGACGGCCAGCGTGTATTTCCCCTTCGACGCCTCGATTTCCGGCAGGATGAGGGGCAGGATCGCCTTGGCGGCATCTCTATGGTGGGCCTCGACGATTATCTTATCACCGCGCATGCTTCTCGTTCCTCTTCCTCATTCGAACAGCCGCCCTTGGAGTCTTATCAACCATTTGTATTAATCTATTCTTATAGTGCAATAGTCTATCCTGCAACACGATACCTTCTGCTTGGCGACCGCGCGGGAAAGCTTGTATTGCATAAGGGATTCCCGATTTGTAATAAAGGATTCTTGCCGTCTGAAGGTGAGCGAATTCGGCCGTCCGCAATGGGGTCATGAGGCAGGACAAGAGATGTTGAGCGACTACGATACCGCGTGGTCCGAGCTGAACGCCAGGCTGCGGGGGATTGAAGACGGCGCCGGCCTGGGCGGAGCCTTGGCCGAGCTGCAGGCTTATCAACAGCGGACCGGGTTCATTAAGGACCGCCTCGAAAGCGTTGATCGGCACACCTTCTACCATCCGCGCGATTCGTCCAGATTCTTCAGGGTCCAATACAATCCGAAACGGGCATTGCGGTTCAATGGTAACGGTATCACGGTGCCGCCCTCCGGTATCGTGGTGAGAAACGACGGTTGTTTTCTTTGCCGGGACAATATCCGCTGGCAGCAGGGCGGCAGCCAGTTGGGTTATGAGGTTCGTATCGGCGAGACCGTTTACTATGCTTGGATGAACCCGTTTCCGCTGTTGCCGACCCATATCGTTGTCGCGACAGAGACGCACACGTCCCAGGAGTGGGGGTGCGAGTATGGTGGGCGCCGCGGTAAATCCATGTTGCTGAGCGATCTCGTCGCGCTTGCGGCGCGAATGCCCGGCTATGTCGGCTTCTACAACGGCGTGGACGCCGGCGCTTCGATACCCGGTCATATGCACCTCCAATTCTGCCAGCGTCCGGAGGACGACCCCGAATTCCCCCTCGAGCGGGCAGCTCGGGTTTTCGATGACTCCGATCAAGGCGTGAATTTCCTGTCGAGGTACCCGGTGGCGGCCGCGGTCTGGCAAGGTGCGGCCGCGGAAGTGAGCGAAGCCGCATCGAGCTGGGTGTCGCAGTGGACGCATCGGAACCGCGATCGTCTGAACAACCTGACAGCCAACTTCATTGCGTCGAAAGATCTAGCCGGTGACGGCGTTTCGCTCTATTTCGTTCCTCGAGCCCGAAGCACATCGCGTGTGAACGGACTGCACGGCTTGATCGGCGGGCTCGAGATTCTGGGGGAGGTGGTGTTTTCGAGTCCGGAGGAGAAGAAACTTCTGGACGACGGCGCCATCGACTATTTCGCCTTGGCAAGCTATCTTGCACGCGTTCGTACCCCGATGTTCCTGTCTTAAGCGGCTGGCTTCATCCCTTAGGCGCGAAGGTCCATTCCGTAGTCCCGAAAAGCTCCGGTTCGGAGCGCCCCCTCCTGACGTCGTCATCGAATCGATGGCATTGCATTCCGGCGGGCTTGGCGCGCGGAAATGGGCTGTGCGAGGGTAGGTTCGATCGTCGTGCGCCGCGGGTTTTCTTCGAAACACCCGAAAGGCCGTCTGGCAAACTTCGGGAGACTGCGGTTAGATAGATGGCCGTGCGCTCGCGGTGCTCGAGGCGCCGGCCGCGTGCGCTGGCACAGCCGGGCGGCGGCGGATCGGGGAAGGCTTGTCGAACGACCCCGAGTGTGCGGCTTTGCGGCGGCCACCATGCCTGAACAACGGACTGGCGAGGAGACGGGCACATGCATTTGGCAGTCTTGACCGGCGGCGGCGACGTTCCCGGCCTCAATGCGGCGATCAAGGCGATCGTAAACGAAGCGAGCGCCCGGAGCTGGAAGGTGACCGGGTTCCGTCGGGGCTGGAGCGGCCCGCTGAACTACAATCCGGACGACCCCGAGGGGTCGCGCGACTGGGTCGCGGCGCTGCGGCCGGACGTCGTCCGCCATATCGACCGCACCGGCGGCACGGTCCTCCACACGACGCGCACCAACCCGTCGAACGTCCGGGCCGCCGACCTGCCGGCATTTCTGGAGTCGAGATATGCCATGGCCGGCGGGACGGACACGGTGGACTGCACGGACCATGTGCTGGCGGTGCTGAACGATCTGAAGATCGACGTGCTGATCGCTATCGGCGGCGACGACACGTTGTCCTATGGCGCGCGCCTGCATCGCGAAGGCGTGCCCACCTTGTGCATTCCAAAGACCATGGACAACGACGTGTTCGGCACCGACTACTGCATCGGCTTCTCGACCTGCGTGAACCGCTCGGTCGACTTCATCAACCGGCTGCGCACGCCGGCCGGCAGTCACGAGCGCTTCCTGGTCGTCGAGATGTTCGGCCGCAACTCCGGCGAGTCGGCGCTGATCACCGGCTACCTGGCCGATGTCGACCGCACCCTGATCGCCGAGGTTCCATTCGACATCGGCAAGGTCGCACGGCTGCTCACGGAGGATCGGGAGCGCAACAGCTCCAGCTACGCCATCGTCGTGGTCTCGGAAGGGGCAACAATGGAAGGCGGCGAAATCGTCGAATCCGGAGAGATGGATGCCTTCGGTCACCGCAAGTTGGGCGGCATCGGGCCCATGGTGGGCGACGCGCTCAAGGGACACACCGGAGTCAACGTCATGACCCAGAACCTGGCCTACCTGGTGCGTGCCGGCGCGCCCGACGCCATGGACCTCATGGTTGGCCGGAACTTTGGCACCATGGCGATCCAACTTATCGAAGACGGCAAGGGCGGCCTGATGACGGCCATTCAGGACGGCCGCTATACCTCGGAGCCGGCCGACATCTGCACCAAGGGTAAGCGCAGTGTCGATGTCGATGCGATGTATGACGTGGACACCTATCGCCCGCGCATTGTCGAGGTGTCCGGCATGCCGATGTTCTTGAAATAACCAGCCGGCATTGCCCGTGGCAGGACCGGACCCTGCAACGATGCGTCGGCCTGCATCGGATCAGAGGAACCGGCCCGCCTTGACCACGCCCGACAAGGGGTTGAAGCCGATCCTATAGGCCAACTCGGCCGGCCGCTCGATGTCCCAGATCGCAAAGTCGGCGGCCTTGCCCGCCTCCAGCGTCCCGTGGCTCTCCGCTAGTCCGAGCGCGCGGGCGCCGTTCTTCGTCACCCCCGCGAGCGCCTCTTCCGGGGTCATGCGGAACAGGGTGCAGGCCATGTTGAGTACGGTCAGCAGCGAGGTGAGCGGCGCGCTGCCCGGGTTGCTGTCGGTGGCGAGCGCGATCGGGACGCCGGCGGCGCGCAGGCCCTCGACCGGCGGCACCTTGGTCTCGCGCAGGAAATAGAAGGCGCCGGGCAGCAGCACCGCGACGGTGCTGGCTGCCGCCATGGCGGCGATGCCCTCTTCGTTCGTGTATTCCAGGTGGTCGGCGGAAAGCGCGGCGAAGCGGGCCGCGAGCGCCGCGCCGCCCAGGTCCGACAGCTGGTCGGCGTGCAGCTTGACCGGCAGTCCGTTCTCGCCCGCGGCCTCGAACACGCGGGCCGTCTGCTCGGGGCTGAACGCGATGGCCTCGCAGAAGGCGTCGACCGCGTCGGCCAGGCCGGAGCCCGCGACTTCGGGCATCATTGCGGCGACGGCTTCGATATAGTCGTCGGCGCGGCCGGCGTATTCCGGCGGCGCGGCGTGCGCGCCCAGAAACGTGGTCCTGACCGTCACCGGCAGGGCCTCGCCCAGGCGGCGCGCCACGCGCAGCTGCTTCAACTCGGTCTCCAGGTCGAGGCCGTAGCCCGACTTGATCTCGACCGTGGTGACGCCCTCGGCGAGCAGGGCGGAAAGGCGCCGCCGGGCGGCCTCGAAGAGGGCGTCCTCGTCGGCCGCGCGGGTCGCCGCGACGGTCGAGACGATGCCGCCGCCGGCCCGCGCGATCTCCTCGTAGCTGGCGCCCTCCAGGCGCGCCTCGAACTCGCGTGCCCGGTCGCCGCCATAGACCAGGTGGGTGTGACAGTCGATCAGTCCGGGCGTGATCCAGCGTCCGCCCAGGTCGTGGCTTTCGCGCGCCAGATCCTCCGGCCGACCGGGCAGCTCGGCGGCCGGCCCGACCCAGGCGAT
>CAMYMY010000006.1 GCA_947259625.1 uncultured Kiloniellales bacterium
GATCGCCACGACGTTCTTGGCGTAGTCGACCGTGTACTTGCTCTCGCTGATCATCGGCGTGCTGAAGAGCTTCATGTCGACCTTGGAGATCGAGCTCTCGAAACGGCGTCTGGCCTCGTCCTGCTTCTCGACCAGCGCCCGGCGCGCCGGCGTCATGGCGGCATCGTCCTGGCTTAGCTTGCCGAGCAGTCTCTCGTAGAGGCGCATCTTGGTGGTCATCTGCTCGCGCCGCAGAACCTGATGCCGGCCGACCAGCTCGAGATAATCCCGCTTCTCGGCGAGGAATTGATGCTGGAGATCGACCTTGAGCTCTCCGTCTGCCTGGTCGATGGCGCCTTGCAGATCCGCCAGGGTCTGCGCCTTGAGGCCCATAGAGATCTCGGCGTCCCTGAGGGCGGCCGCCAGGCCGGAGTTGGAGAAGTCGTTCTCTATCGCCTTCTTGAGATAGGAACCGGGCAGCTTTATGAGCTTCTCGCTGGCGACCGGATTCCAAGATCCCTGCCGGTGGTCGGTGCCGGCCGAGGATGGCGCCGCAACCGCCACAAGGGCCAAGGTGAGAAGGCAAGCGGCGACCTGAAAGCCGAGACCTGGTCTCCGGCCCGCGCGCCTAGCGAAGGTGCTGGTCATCATCGCGCTCCTTTCGTGGGCACGGCTCATGTCAGTTGTGCTTCCAATACTGGATGCGCCGCATTTCATCCTTCAGGGCCGTGCTGACGTTGAGCATCGAGTACCGGCCGAAGTCGCGCTGCTCGCGCTGACCCAGGAGCACTTCCATGGTGGATCGGAAGGAGGAGCCGTCGGCGTAGTAGAGGTCCTTGCCGGCAAAGAGCTGCTTGAAGCGCTCGAGCCGGCGGCGCGCGGCGCCCGCGTCACCGCCCTTGATGTAGTTCTGAATGCCGAGGCCATAGGCGCGCATACGCTCGTCCTCGGGGACCACGGACGCATCCGAACCAAGGTCGAGGTCGCAGCGTTCCAGGAGTTCCGCGCTGGACAGATAGCGCGCCGGATACCCGCTGGTCCGGGCCTGGCCATCCAATTCGACGGCCTGGTCCCGGCAATCGCGGAAGTCGCGCAGGGCCGCTACGTCCTGATAGCGCGTTTCGCGGAAATCGATGCTGCCGAAATCAGGCAGCTCCTTCTCCGTGCTGCAGGCGGCCACCGTCAGCAGCGCGAGGAGTAGCGCGGGGGTCGCCGCCAGCCTTGTCCGGACCGTCGCATTCGAATGTGATTTGGCCATCGCTCGTTCCCTTTCTTGGCTCCCTAGCGGGGCTATGGAAGGGCTTGAGCGGTTTCCTGGACTGAAACGGGGCTAGGGATCGAGCTCGTGAGTCAGATGCACGACGTCCAGGCTGCCTTCTTGGAGTCCTGCCAGCAGTCGGTCCCATTCGGCGGGGCGAACCGGGCCGTCCAAGGCCGTGATGAACCCGTTCAGCCGCTGGCCCTTGCCGCCGCCTGGGCTCCGCACGGCGACAATGGCGAGCCGATGTAGCAGTGGCTGTTGCAGGCGGCGCGGCAGCCGGATGTCGAGCACGACGCTTTCGTCCTCGTCGACCAAGCGGGCCTGTGCCAGGATCTTGGTGTTGAGCGACGAAGAGCCTTTCGCGGACCGTGCCCCGAAGATCCAGATTTCCGCCTTGCCGCCCCGGTTCGAGATCCGGTACCGCAGGCCGCAGAGCTGTTCCGCGCCTTGGGTCGTGATCGGCGTATGTTCGGACAGCGCAGTCTCCGTGACCTCCGCCTCGGCGGTGCCGAAATTCACGGCCGCGCAGGTCGAGCCGCGCGGGGCCCAAGTCTCGATAGCGGCAACGGGAAATTGGTTGATGCCCTTCCTTTCGCCAGGTCCCCCCGCCCGCCCGGCGGGCGGGCCGCGCACCGGCGGGTCGAGGCCGTAGCCCCACCACGCTATGGCGCTCAAAAGGGCGCCCATCACGACGAGACCCAGGAGTACGCCGATCATCGGTCTGGTCTGGCCGACAAAAGGCAGAGCGTGCGCGGAGGCTGCCTGCGGGCCCTTGGCGCAGGGCGCCGCGAGGCCCAGGAGATCGAGGATCTGGTCGGCGGAATCGAGGGGCACGATCCGGCAGGCCTCGACACCTTTGCCCGCCCGCTCGAGCCAGCCGGTGTCCAGCTCGTCGTGATTGCGCCGCGGTACGCCGAGGATCACCGGGACCTTGGCGGCCTTCAGCTCGGCGAGCAATGGCCCGGAGTGCCGGATCTTTTCCCGCACGTACTCGACCGGCAAGATCTGGAGATCCCGGTCGACCTCTCCGGTCAACCACACCACCTGGCTTGCCTGCTCGTTCTTTTGCGCAAGACGACCGACAGCCAAGAGGGCATGCGCGACCAGGGCCCCAAGCTGCCAGCTCATGCCTTCCGAGATCGCAGCGGACACGTCCATGCGATAGGCGGGGTGCCCATAGGCTCGTTCCAGAATGCCGGTCGGACTGCGCACGAAGGCCTCGTAATCAGGGCTGATCGGAAGCGCGAGCGCTTTTCCGTCGAGGCAAATGACCGACTTGACGTTGGGCTCCTCCTCGGTGATCCGCTGCACCTCGGCGGGGCCGTCCGTGGTCGCGATGTAGACCCTGACCGATGTCAACGCAGAAACACCTCGCTTCTGGGATTCCGAAGTGCCCGTATCAAATCCGATTCGGTCTCCGCCAAGAGCTGAACCGTGCCGCCACGCGCCTCGGGCAAGGCCTGCTTGAGCAGACCGTCCTGCTGCTCGGCGATGAACAGCGACCTGGGCGCCTCCGCGGCAGGATCGAGCAACTCGATCACCACATAGACCTGCGACGGCTCGGCGCGGGACGGCCGCAGCCTGATGGTGAAGCCCTGGCCGTGGCGGCTTTCCAGAACCTTCGTGCCGGCAGCGGCCGATCGTGGACAGCGGTAGCCGGCGGTCTTGGCGAGAAGTCGCAGGAGGTCGTCGCGCAATCGGTCATCCGCCTCCAGCGCTTCGCGCAACCGCGTGCTCATGGGACGACCCGGCTCGTTGACGTAGGCATAGACATCGCCGAAGCCGACTTGCCGCTCGCCGGTCTCCCTGGCGCGCATCGCGGCGGTGATCTCGTCGAGCGTGCTCAGGGCGTCGAAAGCCTGCTCGGCCAGCGCCCTTCGATCTTGCGTGAAGGCCTTCCAAGTGCCGGTCATGCCGCAACTCCGTACAACAAGAGAAACTGACTGCGAAAGATCTCCGAATCCGCTTCGTACTGCTCTTCCCAGTCGCCTCGGGGAAGCTTCATGCCCTGCAGCTTCCGGCGAAAGGCGGCCAGCTGCCGCCTGATCTCGATAAGCGGTTGCGCGGCAGAGGCAAAGCCGTCGCCGGCACTGGGCAGCGCCGTCTCCTCCTCGCCAAAACCCTGCCGGGACAAACTCTTTAAAGCCTTGTTGGCCTCGCCCATCAGCGATGCCAGCTCGGGGCCCACGGTTTGCGGGCAGGCCATCGCGGCAATCAGTCTTTCGCGGATGGCGATGCTATCCAGCTGCACGATCTTGCCTTCGTCGTCTCCGGCGATCAGGAACTTCGCCAGCGGCCGAAGGTCGATGTCCGGCCGCAATGCCGCCACCAAGATCACCGCTTCCGGCCGTCGTGCGGTGGCGAGCACCTCGAGGCTGGCAAGCAGCACGCGGTCCGTGTGCCTGGCGAGCTTCTGCAAACGGCTCTGGCGCTCCAGATAGTCGTCATGAACGCAGCCCTCGATCAGAGCCCTCAGCTCTTCAGGCGCCACTTTCCGGCGCTGGGCTTGCGAGATGCGGGCCTGAGCGACCCCGAAGACCTCGCAACGCATGAACGACAAGGGCAGCGCAAGGCCCGTCCTGCCGGAAGCGATGAGCAACTCCAGGTCGGCGGCCTCGGTCTTGTTGAGAAACTTGATGGCATCGGCCGGCGGATCTCGCAGCACCACCAGCGGGTTTTCGGTCTCGTCGATGTTCTCGACCAGCGAGCGAATGCTGTCCGGATCGACCTCTCCGGCCGCGCGATCGGGGCCGATCGGCCGCGCGTCGCGCAGGGCTCGAAAATCGTACACTTCCTCCAAGACCTGCCGCAGTCGCACGAAGGCGCGAAACACCGAGGCAAAGGTCCGAAAGTCCACGTTGTCGGAGCTGTTCTTGCCCGACCGGGCCAGCCAGAAGTCGAGGACCACGGGATCTTCGATCGCGGTCGGACCGAAGTCGCCGTCTCCGAGATCCCTCAGGAAAGCCACCAGACAGGCGAATTTCCGGTGGCTCTGGGCCGTCGTGAGGTGGTCCTTGAGATGGCCGTAGAGCAGCCTCGACAGCCGGTTGGCGGTGTCCGCCACCGAAGCCGCGGTCGGGCCCCGCGACAGCATCGTCTGCCAGAGATCATCCAGCTCGCCATAGCCCAGCACCGTAACCAGGAACTCCACCATGGCGGACAGGAACGGCATGCGCGAATAGGCAATCGCGAAGCTGCCGTCGTCATAGCTGATGTCCACCTTCGCGTAATCGGCAGAAACGTGCGGCGCGGCGTCCGCTTCCCCAAGAAGCTCCCGGTCGACATAGGCGCGAAAGCCCGCCGTGCACGCTGGCCCGCTGTCCCAGAAGAACTCCTCGTAGCGTCTCGGGCTCCTGCCGCAGGCTTCGGCCACCGTTACGAGATGGCATACCTCGAGCATGGCCTGCGCATAGGCCCGGCAAACCACGCTGTGCATCAGTTTGCGGCAGATCCGAGGCGAGAACTTCGGCAGCCCTTGGGCCTCCGTGTCCGATACGGTCTGGAAGGCGGCCGCCAGCTCCGGGCTGCCTCCCGCCACCAGGTCCAATTGCTCTACAGTCGCCCCGTGCACCTCAGATCACCCGTCTGGCGAGTTGCCTTCTATAGTGTTTCTCCAGCCTCTGGACCCGGGCCACATACCTGTAGGTCGCCGGAATGACCCGCGCGTTGGGCAGCCTACCCACGGCGGATCCGCCATTATAGTACGAAAGCGCCAGATCGACTCGTCCCCGATAGCGCTTCAGCAATCGCCCCAGAAAGTGCAGCCCGAGCCGCACGTTGATACGGGGGTCCCACAGCAGGTCGGGATCTATGCCGTATTCCCCGAGAGCCGTGCGGGGCATGATCTGCATCACGCCGCGCGCCCCGGCGGAGCTTTCCGCCTGGGCGTCGAAGTAGGACTCCGCATGGGCGACCGCCAGCGCGAGGGGCACCGACACGCCGAGATCGGCCGCTTCGGTCGCGACCAAGGCCTTGATCCTGGATCTGTCATAGTGTCGTCTCTCGACCCTGCCCGCCAGAGCGCCGTTGCTGCAGCCGTTCAGCACCAGAACCGCTCCGCACAGTCCGATCATTGCCCTTCTGCTCAGGACTTGACCTGCCACGACAAGCCTCCCATTTCCGTTCAACCGTCGGATCCGATCATCATCGGCGCGAAATCGTCGAGGTGGCGTCGGGCGATGCGACGGCGCGCCTCGATGGTCTTGCCAAAGTCCATATCCCTTGACCCGACGCCTTGATCGTCGACGAATTCGCGACGCCGGCGGGACGGCCCGGGCCCGGCCGCCTTGCCTTCGGAGCGCGCGTATGGGGCGCGGATCATGGCGAGTTCGCCCGTCCCGGTCTTCAGTTCGGCGGCCCAGGATCTGGCTTCGGCGCGGTATTGGCGCTGCAGGCGAAGAACCTTGTTCACGTAAGCGCTGGTGGCGGGAATGACCCTGGGGTCGGACGGGTCGCCAACCGCGGAGCCGCCGTTGTAGTGCGAGAGGGCGATTTCCCACCGACCGTTGTAGCGGCGGATCAAGCTTTCCAGATAGTCGATGCCCAGCTGGACGTTGAGGCGCGCGTCCCACAACTCGTCCGGCGCGACGCCATAGAGGTCCCTTGCCGTCCTCGGCATGATCTGCATGACCCCGCGGGCGCCGGCTGAGCTCCGCGCGCCGTCGTCGAAATCGGATTCGGCCTTGGCGACAGCCATCGCCAAGGACGGCGGGAAACCCGCCCGCAGGGATTCCTCGACGACGATGCGCTTCACCTCGGCGCGCGTGGCCGCTTCGGCGGCGCCGCCGAGGAGGATCAGGCCGCAGCAGATGAGAGTCCCGACCCGGGTCACGGGTTCGATCCTTTCCGCGACCCGAGATCGGCCAGCGCGCCGAGCCACGCGTCGTCCAGGGTGGATACGACGAGGCGTTCGGCGCTCACGCGGGCGCGGGCGGTCATGGCCTCCGCCAGCGGGATATCCGGCGCAAACGCCAAGACGATCCGCCGCGCGCCGTCGAAGCTGTCCGGCTCGACCGCCCGGAGCTCGGTGTCGAGGAAGCCGCCGTCGAAGTAGATCAGGATGATGTCATCCGGCTCCACGGCGGTCGCGCCCTGGTCCGCGGCCTTCGCCGCCGGCGGCGCGAGAACGGCTGTCGTCGCGGATGTCTCCTTGCCGCGCCCCGCGCCCATGGACACCATCGCGAGCACCAGAAGGCTGAAGAAGCCCATGGCCAGAGCGAGGGCAATCTCGGTCATTGCGTTACCTTGGCTGCCGTCGTACATGACCGTCTCTCTATCTGCTCTCTATCGGCGATACATGCGGCGTATCCCAGGTCCGATCCCGGGGCTCTTACTCTGTCTATGGAAGGGTCAAGAGCCAAATTCCTCCCGAGCCTCACAAAGAAAAAGGGCGCCCCAAGGGACGCCCTAAGGTGAGGGAGGAGTGTCGCGGTATGTTGTTCTATGGAACGGCCAGGCCGCTTTTCCGAGCTGTGCAGAGCCAGCACTGCTATGGCAGCGGCGTCCAATGGTACACTGCTACGGTAGGCTCTACGCCACACGCAGGTCCTCGACAGTATCCCATCGGGATCGAGGTTCAATGGTGTCGAAAAAGACAAACGGGGTCTTGGAGCGGCCTATCTTGACGAGAAGCAGACGCGTCCCTGGTCGACGGGCGCTTTGCCGCTCTTCATTTCACGATTTTCCAAGATCCGTCAGCCTGAATGCAGGCTTTTCCAAAGCTTGCCTGCACTGCACCGCCGATCATCACCTTCTGCTGGAATTCACGGCAGTACGTGCCGTCCGCGCCGTAGTGCTTCGGCCGGCCGGACCGATCGGCGACCGGTTCGGACCCAAGAGGCTTGGCCTTCGTGGCATGGGCTTCGGGAACCGTGAGATCTCCGCGCAGGCTGTCGATCAGCGTCGCCGAAAGCCGGCCGTCAACCGCAAGACCGGTATCACGCTGATAGGCCCTGATCGCCGCTTTGGTCCGTGTACCCAGGATCCCGTCGACGGGCCCAGGGTCGTATCCCAACTCCTGAAGATCGGCCTGCACCATTGCGATCTCGGGGTCCGGCTCGGCCATGCGCGGTTTCGGGGCGGTAGGCTCGGCCGTCCTGTCCACGCCGGCCCCGCTGGGGAAATCCAGGAGATCGCCGGACTTCGGGCGCGCGGCCGGTTTGGCGCTCTCGTCGAGCGCTTCCGATCTTGCGGCCAGATCGACCTCCGCCGGATCGAGCGGCAGGCGCTGGTATGACGTGGCCGCCAGAATAGTGCCGTCACGCACCGCAATCGCCTCGTAGGAGAGGACCGCCGTATCTTCGGATGTCCGGCGCAGCTTGCCGACAACGAGGACGTCGGCCTTGGCACGCTCGACCAAGGCCGAGAGGAGATCGTCGAGCTCCGCCTCCCGCGCGCTCGATTCGTCGATTTCCTTGATCACCGCACCCAGGGCTTCGCGGGCGATGAAGCGGTACCGGGATGCGCCTTGGCTCAGAAGCGAGACGAGCACCTTGTCGTTGTACTCGTTGGCGAGGCTGGCCGGCAACGGCGCCTGTCCCACGGAAAAAGGCCGGATGGCGATGCGAACTTGATCCTCTTCCCGGACATCATTTTGGCGCAGGGCATCACCCGAGGCATCGATCCCGGCCAGGAGTTCCCAGGCCAGAATGTCGAATGGATCGAACTCGCGGGGCATCGGACGTGCGCTGGTCTCGGCCGCGAGCACCGAGGCACCCAACGTGCAAAACGCCCAGAGACAAGCCGCCCAGAACCGAAGGGATCCATATAGTCGCGACAGGACGCTGGGTCCGGTCGCCAATCGACCTTCAGAGCTTCCGGTCATCGCGCGCCCAAGCCCAGATAGGCGACGGCGGGGCCCCGTCCCACGCCCGCGGTCCCAAACCGCATGATCAACCTTGTCGCCCTGGCCCATGCCCTGTCTTTCCTTCAATGCGCAGCGTTCGGTATTACCAGTCGTCCCAGCTGCCAGCCCTGCTTTCGACCACGGCGGTCTTCGTCACCGTGAAGTCGTTCCCCAACAGGTCCACCTGTCCTGGCATACCCAGATAATCCAGCATCTTGCTCAAGTTCCGGTTGAGACGGCCGCGGGCGCTGCCCGTTTCGTACCAGTACTCATGGCGCCGCCGCCCGGTGCTGATCGGCCGATGGTACTGGTAGCCGGAAAAGACGACGAGATACTCTTCGATCTCGAACACCTCCTCGTCGGAAAAGCCCTCGAAAACGAGGGTATAGGCGGTCGGCAACCCACTATACACATCGCCCGGCGATCCATACGGCACGGTCTTGGCGCTGAGCGTCGACGTCAGCCTCTGCGCAATCTGCCGGCCCAGTTCGCGCGACAGACGCCGGGTGTCGCGTTCGACGACCTCCGCCAGACAGCCGCGCACGCAGTCCACTGGCGCCCGCAACGAGCGGGGCGACTTGACCCGGAAATTTCCCAGGTGTCGGCCTGTCATCACGTTGAGCAGCCGTGCCGTGATCTGCGAGCCGACCTTCGTGGTATAGCTGAGCTGCTCCGCCCTGGTATGGATCGAGAAGATGATCGCCACGTCGACCGGCGGCCGAAGGGCCGAGCGGGCGATGTCGATCAACTCGGCGTCGTCGCGGCGCGCGTGGCCCCGGGCGAAATTGCCGGGCGTGATTGCTGCCTCGTCGTAAACGGCGAAGCCGTTATCCTGAAGTACCGCGCTGAGTTCGTCCGCCACGCCCTTGAAGACCCGACTATGTCGCGGCACCGTGTCTTGTTCGCCATCGGCTCCAATAAGGAGAACGTTCGGTCCCTCTGCGTCAACAGTCGCGCCACCGTGAGTCACAGGGGTGATCAGAAAGAGCGTGGCCAGTGTCATTAGCCGCACGTGGCGCATAACGAGTGCTCCCTGCCGTCGGTCGGTTCAAATCCGGCCGGCCTTTGCCACGTTGATTGGCGTGGCCGGCTGTCCGCATGCACCTGCTCCCCCCTGCTTGTTTGCTCCGGTGACCGGCCCAATTTGCGTCCGGCACCCCGCGGAGTTCGCAGGTTTGGGGTTGTCCTAGCGTATTCGTCCTCGAACGCCTCCTTTTGGCTGCCGACTGCCGACGGCAAAGGTCTCTCAGACATGGTTAACAGTATACGACAAGAACGGCACAGTCATCCCCATCACCCGGTCGGGATTCCGCGCGATGGTTTTCGGCAGCACCCTTCGGTCCCCCTCTTCGGTCAATCCCGGCCCGGCAATCCGCCAGAGCCTTGAGACGAGGCCGGTTCGGACACGGATGTCCGTGCTTCCCCACCTTTCGACATTCGGCAGATCTCGAACAGAGCATCCAGGCTCGAGAGCCGCACCTCCCGGCCGCAGATCGGGCAACGAAACCGGCCATGACGGACGACGCCCAGGCTGCGGAAGCTCAGAACGAAGTGCCCGCATCCACAGGCTAGCCTGATGGATGTCCCGCGCTGCTGAACGCGCACCGCCTCGGATGGCGCTCCTTTGCCAGGTGCGAGCACCTTGCCTGGCTCTGAACGCGGTGCGAGCCCACCGTTGGGAAGGGATCGACCGCCGGCCGCGGCATGCCCGAATAGGTGGCCGGCGAATGGCTGAGCTAGCTCCTGGTCCAGTCGCCGCGAACTGTCATTCTTGGGTCCGGATATCACCGTCATGCTCCAGCACTCATGTGCATGTCTCTGCCCAGGGTTATGGATTGGTTTGGAGCATATTCCAGCAACTGCCCCGGCCAAGACCGGGGCAACTCCAGAGAGCATCTGACCTGTTCCCCCGAATCCGGGTCATGGCCACACAAGCAAGAACGACGAAACCCCGCCGGTGGCGGGGCTGTGTCGTTTTGGTTGCGGGGGCCCGCAACCAGGGTTATCTGCAGATTTCCGAGGGATGGGTATCGCGTGTTTCGTAGGTCAAGATCCAGGGCCGGTTCTCTCGTGGGAGCTGCGATTGCGCGGCCACCAACGGGATCCGCTAGAGCTCTCTATACAAGGCGGGGTTTTCCCTGATCAGCTGATTCCGGAAGCCCTCGACCACCGCAGCCTCCCTGCGATCGCCGCGCGCGATGTCGACGGGTATATCGGCGAGCACCGTGCCCGGAGCCGGGGACAGCAGGACGATCCGGTCGGCCAGCTGGATGGCTTCGCGCATGTCGTGCGTGACGAAGACGACGGTGGTCGGGCGGTCTCTCCAGATCTGCAGGAGCAGGAGCCTGAGGCGCTGCGCCGTGGGCTCGTCGAGAGACACGAAGGGCTCGTCCATGAGCAGGACGTCGGGCTGCACCGCGAAGGCCCGGACCAGGGCGACGCGGCGCTCTAGGCCGAGCGAGAGCCGTTCGGGATAGGCGTGGCGAAACGCCTCCAGTCCCGTGGCGGCGAGCAGCTCGTCGACCAGACCGGAACGGACCTGCTCCGGGCTGAGTACCAGCTCGATGTTTTCGAGGACGGTCCGCCAGGGCAGCAGGCGCGGGTTCTGGAACACGTAACCGACCACCGGCCGATGCCCGTTGGGCGCCAGAGGCAGGGCGATCTGTCCTTCGTAGGTTTCGTCCAAACCGGCGATGCAGTTCAGCAGGGTGGTTTTGCCACAGCCGGAGGGCCCCAGGACGCAAACGAACTCGCTGCCCTGCAGCGTCATCTTCAGACTCTCGAGCGCCAGGTGAGCGGGGGCCCGGCCGACGTGCGGGTAGCTCTTCTGCCGGATGTCGATTTCGAGATGCGTTACCGGCGCCACCGATTGACCCTCGCTTCGAGCGGTTGCAGACCGGCGATCTCGATGACCTGGACCACGGCGACGAAGGCCAGGGTGTAGGCAAAGATGCTTGCCACGTCGAACAGCTGGAAAAAGGTGTAGATCTGAAAGCCGACGCCGTTGCTGCGCCCCAGCAGTTCGACCACCAGGACGATCTTCCAGATGAGCGCCAGTCCCGAGCGCGCCGCCACCACGACGAAGGGAAAGAGCTGCGGCAGTATGACGTGGCGCAGGGTCTTGCCGCTGCCGATGTGGAAGCTCTGGGCCAGTTCCATATAGTCGGGGTTGAGCGAGCGCGCGCCTTCCCGGACCGTGACGACGACGTTGGGGATCTTGTTGATGGCGACGGCGGCGATGGCCGCCGCTTCGATCAGGCCGAACCAGACATAACAAAGGATAATCGTGACCAGGGCCGGGACATTGAGAAACAGGACCAGCCAGCCGTCGAAGAAGCGGTCGAGTCCTTTGCTGCGACCCATCGCGATGCCGAAGGCGACGCCGATCGCCATGGCCAGGACGAAGCTGGCCGCGACGCGGGCCAAGGTGATCCCGATGTGATAGGGAATTTCGCCGTCCTTGAAACCGGCGACCATGACCTTGAACACCTCGAGCGGCGGCGGCAGCACGCGGCTTTCGACCAGCAGGGCGAGCAGCTGCCAGCTCGCCAGCAAGGCGACCAGGGACAAGGCCTGGAGCAAGACGGAGGATCTGAAGGCCATAGCTTAGTAAGTAAAGTGCGGCCAGAAGGTGCCGTCCTGGAGCACCTGCGAGCGGCCGACCAGTTTCTTGCCGCCCTGCTCGGCCAGGATCCGGAAGATCCGTCCGGCATCGGCCTGCTCCCCCGCGCCCCAGCTTTCGGGGATGCCGCGCCGGTAGCCGTCGCGCAGGGCCCGGAAGGTCGCTTCGTCCTTCGCCTTCATCAGCGGACGCAGCCGCTCCCACTCGGCATCGGACTCGCGCAGGAGCGCCTTTGCTTTCCGCGAGGCGCGCAGCAGACCGAGCACCTGTTCACGGTTGGCCTCGGCCCAGGCCTCGTCGAAGACGAATCCGATCAGGGGAATCTTGCTGTCGATGCCGAGCGCCCGCGTCATCTCGTCCACGCCCATGACCCGGCGCAGTCCGGCCGCCTCCAAGCGCGCGGTGAAGTGCCAGAAGTTCAAGACCGCATCCAGCCTGCCGGCGAGGATCTGCTCGTTAAGCAGCGGCGGGGCCGCAAAGGCCTTGTCGATTTCCCGGTCCGCGTCGAAGCCGAGATTGCGCTGCGTCAGGCCGCGCAGCAGCAGCCAGCTCTTGTCGAGCGGTCCGCCGGCGATCCCCAGGCGCCTGCCCTTGAGGTCGTCGAGCCCGCGAACCGGCGAGCCGGCCGGGACCATGACCGCCCCGGCCGCGGTCGAGAAGGGGACGAAGGTGTAGCCGACGCCCTCGGCGCGCTGGCGCGACACCCAGATCCAGTCGGTCACGATGATGTCGACCTCGCCGGCCTGCAGCGCCACGCTGGTCGCGTTCTTGCTGGCCAGGCCGAGCACCTCGAGGCTGATGCCTTCGGCCCGGTCGAGGCCGTGCGTCTTGATGACGTCGAGCTCCCAGTTGACCGTGCCGAACTTGAGGACAGCCAATCTGACGGGCTCCGCGCCGGCGACTCCGCCCACGGCGAAGAGGCAGGCGAAGGAGACCAGCGCGGCCAGCCAAAGGCGCGGCCTTTTCCCCCTGGAACAGGTAAGTGACATGACTCTCCTCCCAAGGCCCCGGCCGCTTCTGAGGCTGCCAGGGGCCGGCTGCATGCTATCGGTCCGAATACCCGTAGTTCAAGCGCTGATACCTTGCGGTCGTTTCGGCTGACCGCTTCAGTTATTCAGGAGGCGGTTGCGCACCAGATAGGACAGGCCCCGGGTCCAGGACTTGTCGGTATTGCCGCGAATGTCCACGCTCATGGCCCGCAGGGGCGCGCCGCTGGCGGCGTCGCGCAGGTAGACATTGATGTTGAGGATCAGGTTGCTGACCTTCTGGACCGTCCCGATGATCGCCACCTCGGCGCCCAGTCCGCGCGCGATATCCGCCTCGCAGCCGTTGCAGCCATGCAGGTAGCCCGCCTCGGCGATCGCTTCGGCCGCGGGCGTCTGATCGATCACCAGGAAGCGCTCGGATTCGGCCAGCTTCCGGCGCAACAGATCGCCGATCATCTTCAGGCGGCGCTGCTCTTCAGGGCGCTCGCCCTTCATCTCTCCCTCCAGGCTGGTATCGATCAATTCGAAGTCGAAGACCACGACCCGGGTGGCCTCGCCGGCCTCGGCCGGCTGCCAGAGGCCGACGCAGAGCGCGAGCGTGGTCGCGATTGTCTTGGCCCGGAAGGCCATCAGCGCTCGGTCCATAGTCCCTCTCCCCGCTCCGCCGCCACGCCTTGGACACGCTAGCCAATCCGCGCCGGCACCGCAATCTTCCGCGCGGGCGCCGGGGTACGAACGCCGGTGAATTCAACAGACAGGTCGATCCGGCATCGATTGACATATCGACAGGAATTTCAAGAATGGGAACCTGACAAGAAAGCCAGTGAAAAAAGCTTCGGGCTTCTCGGTCGCCGCTCTGTTCGCCGAAATCGGCGATCCGGGGGACGAACGGCCGGAACATGCGAGTTGGGAGGATACAGGTGAGAGAGTTCGTGTACTGGGTACTTGGGCTTGTCCTGAGCGCGGCGTTGCCAAGCCAGGCCGCGGCGCTCA
This sequence comes from uncultured Kiloniellales bacterium, assembly GCA_947259625.1. Taxonomy (GTDB): domain Bacteria; phylum Pseudomonadota; class Alphaproteobacteria; order Kiloniellales; family JAKSDN01; genus CAMYKD01. The sequence goes on from CAMYMY010000006.1 coordinate 13,686, forward strand.
CGGTCTATGTCTCCAACGAGAAGGACAACTCCATCAGCGTGATCGACGCCGACACGATGGTGGTCACCGCCACGGTGCCGGTCGGCAAGCGGCCCCGCGGCATCATCCTGAGCGCGGACAAGACGAAGCTCTTCATCTGCGCCAGCGACGACGACCGCATCGAGGTTCTCGACGTCGAGACGCTGAAGGTGATCGACACCTTGCCGAGCGGGCCGGACCCGGAGCTGTTCGTCCTGCACCCTTCCGGCAACCCCCTCTATGTGGCCAACGAGGACGACAATCTGGTCACGGTCGTGGACGTCCTCAAAGGGTCCGTCGTGGCCGAGGTGCCGGTGGGGGTGGAGCCCGAGGGCATGGGCATAAGCCCGGACGGCAAGGTGCTGGTGAACACCTCGGAAACCACAAACATGGCGCACTTCATCGATACGGCGAGCTATGAGACCACCGACAACGTGTTGGTCGACAGCCGCCCGCGGGTTGCCGAGTTCACGAGTGACGGCAGGCAGGTCTGGGTGACCTCGGAGATCGGCGGCACGGTCAGCGTCATCGACGCCAAGACGCGCCGGATCGTCCACAAGATCGGCTTTGAGATCCCCGGGGTGCGGGCGGAGGCGATCCAGCCGGTAGGCGTGCGGATCACCCGGGACGGCAAGCTGGCCTTCGTCGCGCTCGGACCCGCCAACCGGGTGGCGGTGATCGACGCCCAGAGCTTCGAAGTGACGAAGTACATTCTGGTCGGCCAGCGGGTCTGGCAGCTCGCCTTCAGCCCGGACGAGAAACAGCTGTTCACCACCAACGGCGTCTCGAACGACGTGTCGGTGATCGACGTTGCCAAGATGAAGGCCATCAAGTCGATTTCCGTCGGACGCTTTCCCTGGGGTATCGTGACGAAGGAGTGAGGAAGGAGTCTGGGGACGGTGCTCAGGATTCCCATGTGTTCCCTCTGCGCGGTGGCTGGGCTCCTGCTAGCGCCCGCGAGCCTTTGGGCTGCCGCTTCGGAGGATCCAGACTGGCCCTGTATCCAGCGCAAGGTACCGGAGATCTCCGCCGGCATGGTCTGGGCCGGACCGCCGGTCGAGGGCCTTGAACCGGAGTGGCGCGCAGAGGCCGAAGTGGCCGCGCTCGCGCAGCGCATTGCCGCCCGCAGCACCTCGGTTGAAGACGGCAAGAAGGCGATCCAGGCCTTGGCCGCGCGCCAAGCCTCCGGCAAGGACCACAAGCTGACTCTCCTGTTCGCCGCGACTCTCGCGGCGGTCAATACCGAGCGCAACTCGATCATCGAAGGAATCAAGCGCTATGCCCGCCGGCAGGCCAAGCTGGCGGAAAAGATCCAGCTCCAGATCGAAGAGCTGAACGGACTTCCCCACGACGGCAGCGACGACCAGAAGGCAAGGCGGCGGGAGCTGCAGGAAAGAAACCTGTGGGACACGCGCATCTATGAGGAACGCGAGCGATCGCTCAGCTACATCTGCGAGCAGCCGGTGATCCTCGAGCAACGGATCTTCGCCCTGGCCCGAGAGATCATGATGCAACTCGACTGACGGGCGCGGCCTGGCGCCGAGCTCAGTCCGGGTTCCAGCCAGGCTCCGGCTCGCTCCTGTCGGTCGGCAGGCCCAGGGCGGTCCAGGCGTCGGTTCCCTCCGGGAACCAATAGACGCTCCGGTAGCCATAGCTGATCGCACGCTTGGCGGCGTTCCACGACATCCAGCAGTCGGCCAGGCAGTAGAACAGGACCTTCCGGCTCTTGTCGTTCTCGGTCAGGCGCTCGAGGGAATTGCGGAAATAGTGCTCGACATGGTCCGACAGCGCGCCGAAGCCGGTGTTCGGCAGCCAAACGCTGCCGGGAATGTTGTAACGGGGCGTCGGCCGCCAGATGGTTCCTTCCGGCAGACCTTTGGGCCTGGGCGGCCGCGGCAACACGTCGATCAGCACGGCCTCTCGGCGCTCGACCAGCTCTCTGGCCGTCTCGACCGAAACAACCGTTCCGCCAGTGAGCGTGTTCGGAACCGGAGCGCGGAAATCTTCCATGCGATAGCCCGGCGGCTCGGGCGCCTCGGCGGCCGCCGGACCGCAGGCAACGATGCTGGTCAGCACGGCGCATAGCGCAAGCAGGCAGACTCGAAAGAAGCCGGAGGTCCTGGGCATCGCTATCCAGCCTTTGCGAGGCTCCAACGCCGCAGCCTCTACGGGATGAGCTGTCTGCCCTGATCGTCCAGCATGGGTACGCCGTATGCGGACAGGATAGCGTTGATCTCCGGCTGCTTGTTCTTGATCAGGCCGTTGATCTCGTGCTTCCACTCCGGTTCGTTGAAGCGGATGCCCATGGTGATGCGGTAGTCCATCTTGACCTCGCCCGGATTGCTTCGGAGCGGGACGACCAGGAGCTTCGGGTTGTGGCTCTTGGCATAATACCCGGCGATTGGTCCCCAAAGCACACCGACATCGACCTCACCCGCCGCCACGTCATCGATCAACTGCTTGGCCGGGTGGTCAAAGCGGGTATCGGCGACAAGCTGATACGGCCGGACCCGTCCCAACAGGCCATGCTTGGCCATCAGGCTGGCCGGCGGCGTTCCGGCGACCACGCCCAGGCGCAAGGTCTTGAGCCCGGAATCGTCGAGCGAAGTCACCGAGAGACCGGATTCGGCCCGGTAGACCAGGGCATAGCTGGACCGGTAATAGGGGTTGGTGTTCTGCAGCAGTTCGAACCCGAGCGAGATGCCGATTACGAGATCGCATTTCCGGGCCATGAGAGTCTGGCGAACGAACCCCGTGGCCTGCGGATACCAGGTGTAGCGGACCGGAACGCCGAGCTCCGCCGCCAGAAGCTCCGCGATCTTGTTCTCGAATCCCTCGCCGGCCCGGTTCGAGAACGGCAGGTTCCCCGGGTCGGCGCAGACCCGCAAGGAGGAACGGTCGACCGCTTCTGAGGTCTGACCCAGGGCACCCCCGCCCAGCCCGAGCAGAGCCGTGACCAGGATGACAGCCAAGACGGACCGGCCAGGCGCTCCATGGCATTTCCGGGTCACCATGACGCCACCTCTTTCGCTCCGCATCGCGACACGGCACAGCTAGCCCATGCAGGCGTCATCGCGCTCCCTGGCCTCCTGGGGTTTCGGCTGCTTTTTCGGCCGGCCCCGACCCAGGGCACCGTCGGAGCGGGCCTTGAGATAGGCGTAGAGGTCATCGACAAAGCACATCACGTTCAGGTTCTCACCGAAAGCCGGCATCTTGCTCTGCACGGAGGCGCCGACCTGTTCGCGCCCATTGACCACGACCTCCAGGAATTCGTCGTAAGGCAAGGTCTTCAAGGATTCGACCAGCGCTGGCGCGAAGGAACCGCCCAGCCCATCGGGGCCGTGGCAGACATGGCATTCGGCGTGGTAACGGCGGAACCCGCTGAAGGTGTACCAGTCGACGACACCGTCCTTTATGACGTAGGGCTTCTCTTCGTCCTGGGCGGCAGCCGGCGTCGGCCCGATGAGTGCGAGGGCGATCGACAGCAGCCCTACGGATAAGATCTTCCACTGACCACGGTAAGGGACCATCGGACCCCGTCCTCCACTCTACTGTCGTGCTCGATCTGCACCGGCGGCGCTCTCCGACACGGACCCGGAGCGACACAAGCCCCGTCGAGCACATGCCGGCGAACAACCGCCCTGCGGCGGCCAAGGCGCAACCGATGCGTCTACGGCAAGAAACGCCCGGCACCCTGAAGGCAATTCAAGGTGCCGGGCAATTCGCCTGCTGCCTGGATTCAGTCAGGCAGCTTGAAGACCGTGAGCTGACCGCCGAGTGCCGTGTAGTTCGACAGCGCGGCGTAGCCGCCCACCGCACCGAGACCGGCCTGCGGTTCGGTCAGACCCGCTGCCAGGCCGATGCCGGCCCAGCCGCCGACACCCGACAGGACCGCGACGTACTGTTGGCCGCGGTGCATGTAGGTGGTGACGTTGCCGATGATGCCCGACGGGGTCTTGAAGCTGTAGAGCTCGCGCCCCGTGCTGGCATCGACCGCCTTCAGATAGCCCTCGAGGGTACCGTAGAAGACCACATCGCCGGCCGTCGCCAGCGCGCCGCTCCATACCGAGAAGAGCTCGGGGTTCGACCAGACGATCGCGCCCTTGCTGGCATCCCAGGCGATGAAGTTGCCCATATGCTTGCCGCCGGGGGCGGGATACATGCTGAGCGTGGCGCCGACGTAGGGCTGACCCGCCGTGTAGGACACACGGAACGGCTCGTAGTCCATGCAGACGTGGTTGGTCGGCACATAGAACAGCCCGGTCCGGGGCGAGAACGCCGCCGGCTGCTGGTCCTTGGAGCCCAGGGCCGCCGGGCAGATGCCCGTGGAGTTCACGTCCTCGCCGTTCTGGTCGGTCGAGTACTGGGAGACCACCTGCGGACGACCGGTCTCCATGTCGACATGGGTCGCCCAGTTGACCGCCGGGTCGAACTTCTCGGCGACCAGGAGCTCGCCGGTCTCGCGATCCAAGGTATAGCCGAAGCCGTTGCGGTCGAAGTGGACCAGGGCCTTGCGGGTCTTACCCTTGACCGGAATGTCGGCCAGGATCATCTCGTTGATGCCGTCGTAGTCCCACTCGTCGTGGGGCGTCATCTGGTAGACCCACTTGGTCATGCCGGTGTCGGGATTGCGCGCCCAGATGGCCATGGACCACCGGTTGTCGCCGGGGCGCTGCGCCGGGTTCCAGGTGCTGGGGTTGCCCGAGCCGTAGTAGATCAGGTCGAGCTCGGGATCGTAGGAGTACCAGCCCCAGGTGGTGCCGCCGCCGATCTTCCACTGATCGCCTTCCCAGGTGTTGGTGCCCGAGTCCTTGCCGACCGCCTTGCCCAGGTGGGTGGTCTTCTTCGGATCCATCAGCGTGTCGGAATCCGGGCCCATCGAATAGCCGCGCCAGACCTGCTTGCCGGTATTGATGTCATAGGCGGTCAGATGCCCGCGGACGCCGAACTCGCCGCCGCTGATGCCGACGATTACCTTGTCCTTGACGACCATCGGCGCGGAGGTGCCGGTCGCGCCGACCTTGGGATCGCCGTTGACGGCCTTCCAGAGCACCTTGCCGGTGTTGGCGTCGAGCGCCACCAGCGTCGTGTCGGCCTGATAGAGGAAGATCTTGCCGTCGCCGTAAGCCGGGCCGCGGTTGACCGTGTCGCAGCACATGACCGGTATTGTGTCCGGATCCTGCTTCGGCTCGTATTTCCACTTGATGGTGGCGTCGTTGTTCAGGTCGAGGGCGTAGACGGTGTTGGGGAACGGCGCGTGCACATACATCGTGTCGCCGATGATCAAGGGACCGCCTTCGTGACCGCGCAGCACGCCGGTCGAGAAGGTCCAGGCGACCTGCAACTGGCCGGCGTTGCCCGTGTTGATCTGCGCAAGCTTACTGTAACGGTGGTTGGCGTAGTTGCCGGTGGGCATGACCCACTCGGCCGGATTTTCCTGCATCACCAACAGACCCTCGTTGGCCGACGCAGACAGCGGGACCAAGAGCGCCGCTGCGACGAGGCAGCTGGTGCGTAAGGAACCTCTCATTGGAATTCCCTCCCATTTAGATGTTTTCGTGACGCCCCCGGTTGCGCCGACATGCCATCGGCGGCCCGGGAATCCGTATAGAGCTGGTTGTGTGCCTGCCGGCTCACGCAGAACCGGCCGATAGGCCCTTAACCCCCGCTCCTTTCCCATTCTTCCGTGAATCGCGTCCAACGGTTTTGATCGGACGATCTCGACCCACGCACGTCATCCACACACCCAGGTGGCATTGAGCCAACCTACTTTTCCATGGATGATCGCGCAGCATGCTAAATGAGAAAGACCCGGTCCGCAAGATGGATTTGTTCGATCAAGGTGGTAGCGTGCTAATTGGAAGCATCCCATTGGTCAATGAAGCGCTGGTGAGGATGATGAGTATGAGAGGTATATTCCAGTCAGTACAAAGTCATGGCCTGCAATTCTTGACCCTGCCGGTGTGGGAAGTCCGGCGTTCGCGGACCCTAGGTCGAGCCCCGCCAAAGCCACGGCCCCGCGTCGCGACCTCGACACGTGACGCAGCCATCCCTAAGATCTTGTCGCTTGACGCAAGCGCAGTTCGGGCGAAGCGGCCTTCGAGGAGCGCTTGGCCGCGAAAGGAAACAACTGCCTCGGTAGGGCGTGCCGGTGAGCCAAAGAGCAAAATCAGGGCCTAGTGGGAGATCATGCTTCCTCACGTGTCGGCGACTGAATCGCCTCGCGGTCGCGTTCGTCCTTTGCGCTCTGCAATGGGCGGCCGGCACGTCCGGGCTCGAAGCCGCCGAGATGACTGCCGAAGAGGTGAGCGCGCTGCTCGCCGCCGCCACCCGGGAATCGCCACCGGACTTATCGTCACGCGATCTCTCGGGGCTCGATCTGTCCGGTCTCGATTTCAAGACCGCTAACCTGCGGAGCGCCGACCTGACCGGCGCAAAACTCCCGCGCGCCAATCTACAGGGGGCGGAACTTCAGCGTGCCAAGCTGGTCGGCGCCGATCTGTCGGAAGCCATTCTCGACCTGGCGATCCTCCGCGGGGCCGATCTCACGAGCGCCACGCTCAAAGGCGTGAGCGCCTTTTCGACGGTGCTGGCCGAAACGGATCTGCGCCAGGCCGATCTCTCCGATGCGCGGCTCGTCTGCAACCTGGAACGGGCCGACCTGACCGGCGCCAACCTGTCGGGGGCGAAGATGAGCGCCGACATGAAGAACCAACCGATGGGCCTGATGCGCGTTTCCCTCAAGAAGGCCAAGCTAGCCAACGCTAACCTCTCGGGCGCCGACCTGTCTCGCGGCCTGCTGGAGTTTGCCGATTTCACCGGGGCCAACCTGACCGGCGCCAACTTGATGCGCGCCGAGGCCGCAGGGGCCGATTTCTCGGGCGCCGACCTGAGCGGCGCCACCCTGCGCAAGGCCGATCTCCAGGACGCCCGCTTTCGCGGCATCCGCGGCCGCGACACGATCATCGGCCTCGAGACCGCGCGCAACCTCGACACGGCGATCTTTGACTAGCCGTCCGGCAGGGACAGGCCGCGGAAAAGCCGGTGTCATCGCGGCCGTCATGATCCTGGCGCTGGCGGTGCCGGCCCGGGCGGAGCCGTTGCCGGTCCGCGAGGTGGCGAAGGGAGTCTACCTCTATCAGGGAGCACACGGCGAAGCGACCGCCGAGAACCACGGCGGGATCGCCAATATCGGCTTCGTCGTCGGCGACGCCTCGGTGGCGGTCATCGACAGCGGCGGCAGCGCCCATCAAGGCCGCCGGCTGCATGAGGCGATTCGCCAAGTGACTGACCTGCCGATCCGCTATGTCATCAACACCCATGTTCACCCCGATCACATCTTCGGCAACGCCGCCTTCCTGGCCGATGAACCCGACTTCGTCGGTCACGCCAAGTTGCCGCGGGCCGTGGCTGCGCGCGGTGCCTATTATTTGGAAGGGCTGAAGCAGCGACTGGGATCGGCCAGCGAAGGATCCGAGGTGGTGCCGCCAAGTCTGACGGTGGCGGAGCGCCTGGATCTGGATCTGGGGGACCGAGTGCTGCGCCTGACCGCCCACCGGACCGCGCACACCGATCACGACCTGAGCGTCTACGACGCTGTCACAGGCACGCTCTTCGCGGGCGATCTCCTGTTCCGGGAGCGCGTTCCCGTGGTCGACGGCAGCCTCAAAGGCTGGCTCAACGTGATGTCAGAGCTGCGCGCGATCGAGGCCCGTCGTGTGGTTCCGGGCCACGGCACGCCGACGGCCGACTGGCCGGCGGCGCTGGACCGGCAGGAGAGCTATCTGCGCCTGCTGCGCGACGAGATCCGCGCCGTCATCCGCGACGGCGGCACCATGGAGCAGGCGGTTGCAAGCGTGGCGGCCGCGGAACGGGACGCCTGGCTTCTGTTCGACGACTATAACCCCCGCAACGTGGTGACCGCCTTCACGGAGCTGGAATGGGAGTGACCGGCCCGGCGCCGGCCCTTGCGGTTGTCGTCGTGCAACTGTGCTATTATGTCTAGACCCGTCGGGTTGCCTGTCTAGGAGTTCCTCGATGACACGCTTGGCAGTGCCGCATTTCACGCTGAGAGACCTTTGGCTGTCCACCTTTGCGGCTGGGCTGGCCCTGGCTTACGGTGCCGCCGTCGTGGCGGCGGCCGAGGACGATCCCTGGCCGGACCTGAGGGAGGCCCTGTTCGAGGACCGGCAGATCCAACCCGGCGACGGCGTGATCCGGCTCGAGGCGCCCTACCGGGCCTACGACGCGGCGATCGTGCCGATCACCCTGGCGGCGGAGATGCCGCAGACGCCCGAGCGCTACATCAAGACCATTACGCTGATCATCGACAACAACCCGGCCCCGGTAGCCGCGGTCTTCACCATGACGCCGCACAGCGGCACCGCCAAGATTTCCACCCGGGTGCGGATCAACGCCTACACCAACGTGCGCGCGGTGGCCGAGACCAGCGACGGCATGCTTTACATGGCCACCAAGTTCGTCAAGGCCTCGGGCGGTTGCTCGGCGCCGGCCTCGAAGGACCAGGACAAGGCCATGGCGCGGCTCGGCCGGATGAAGCTGAAGCAATCCACGCCCGTGCGGTTGGGTCAGCCGAACGAAGCGCAGCTGCTCATAAGCCATCCGAACTACTCGGGGCTCCAGATGGACCAGGTCACGCGGCATTATATCCCCGCGTACTTCGTACAGGACGTGACGATCTCCTATGGCAATGAAACGATCATGACGGTGGAAGGCGCCATCTCACTGAGCGAGGATCCCAGCTTCCACTTCAGCTTCGTGCCCGAAGGGCCGGGCGCGCTCACCGTCGAGGTGCGCGATACGGAAGACGCGGTCTTTACCCGGAGTTGGCCGGTCGAGCCCGAGGCCGGCTCCTGAGACGGCACCGGCACCGCAGCCCGGCAGCGCTCAGAAACAGCGGATCTCCGCTTCCGCCTGGGCCCCTTTGAGGTTGTCGACGATTTTCCGGTGTTCCGCGCTGTCGCGAAACGTGGCGCTCTTCTCGCCGCTGACTTGACGCATGCGCAAGATCGTCTCCGCCTCGACGTAGCGCTTGTAGGGCACGATCGATGCGATCACGTCGATGCTGCACGAGCAGCGCTGGAGCACCTCCTGGGTCTGGCCGTTGCTGGCCATGCAGGCGAACACATAGTCCGCCCGGGCGGCGGTGGGATAGTCGTTGGCCCGGGCGGCCCCCGACTGCAGGGCGGCCAGCACGACCAGGGTTAGGGTTAGCTTCTGCATGGCTCGCCTGTCCGATTTATCCTGGGGGGATTGTCCCGCCTTACGTTCCGGCGGCTTTGTACGTCAGGCTGTTTTCGATCCAGGGGACGCCGTCGCCGCCTGAAGGAACGACAGACCGTATCCGGTAGAGACCGCCCGGGATCCCGGATGCCAGGACGAACTCGTACGACTTGTCGGCAAATCGCGGGAAGCGATCCCGGTTCGGGTCCGTGGCGAACGGGCGAATCGTTATGCGCTTCGCTGCAAATGTGTTGTCGGCGTGTTCGACCACAAGCTCCTCGACCTTCGCGCCATCGCGGAAGGCGTTGCGGATCCGGTTTCGAAAGTAGCCGCTCGGTCCACCCCCGGCCTGCCTCATCTCTTCGACGTCGTGCTGCAGGAACAGCATGATCAGCGGGTTGCCGCGAAACCCCTCGATCGCCGCGAAAGGCCGCTGCCGGCTCCCGGACAGGTATTGAAAGCTCAGGCTTTTGCGGCCGTCTGCCCCCACCTCGGTCACGATCATCTTGACGTGGTCCTCGAACACCTCACCCTCGGTCGCGCGGTACCTGAAATCGTAGGTCAGGGCCATGGGCTCCGCGATGTTTTCCAGATGCGGCGTATCGAACAGGGCGATTTGAGCCGAGCTATAGCCGCCCTCGGCCGTCGCCGGCGTCGCACCGGCTATGCCCACGGCGAGGGCGAACGCCGCCATTGTCAAACGAACATGCTGCACGATTTCCTCCCTTCCGGCTTTTTGCGGGCCTCGACTGGGCCGTCGCCCCGGCCGTTCAGGCTCTCAAGATAATGGCGGATGGCTGCAATTCAAACAAAACGTCCTGCGCCGAACGGCCG